>NZ_DATLXO010000186.1:0-12642 GCF_035575815.1 Iamia sp. | reverse complement strand
TGCTGGTTGATGAAGGTGACCGATGCGCGGATCAGCTCCGTGGGCCAGTCGTCGTGATCACCCTCACAGAACACCAGCCGCTTGCGGCGCCCCGGGATCGCGTCGAACACGGCCTGGGTGCCCTCGGTCGAGAAGACCTCGTCCTCGGTCTTGTTCAGCATCAGGACCGGCACGTGCTCGAGCTGGGACGCAGCACGGAGGAGCAGGGGCCGAAGGGGAGGGTCGTCGATGCCGCCACCGGTCGGGACCCCGCCCACCACGAAGACGGCCGCCTTCATCGACGGCATCGCGGCAACGGTCGGAAGACCGAAGATCGCGCCCATCGAGAAGCCGACGTAGGCCACGGCCGGACCGATCGACGAGAGCGCCTCGGCCGTCCTTCGCCAGTCGTGCACCATCGGGTCAATGGCGTTCGAGTGCCACTCTCGCGGGATGCCGGGACTGCTCTTCGGTGGCGTCCGCTCGCCGTGGTCGACGGCGTCGATGCACACCACCGCAAGCCCCGTTTGCTCTGCGTACTGGCGTGACAGGTCGACGAACCGCCGACCGTCCTTGCTGTGGGCGCCGCCGTGGCCGAGGAGCAGCAAGGCATCTGCGTCCGTGGCGGCGTACAGGTTCGCGGGGATCCCGTCGACCTCGATCCGCTCCTCCGACACGAGCCGACGCTAACTCGACGCGTCTGGTGGACCGCGCCGGCCAGGTCGGTACTGCGCTAGCGGTCCTGGCCGGGTGCGAGCGGTTCGAACCACACCGTCCGAGCCGACTCCGATCGCTCCTCGAACGGTCGTCCGGCCTGCTGCTGCAAGATGTGCACGGTCGCAGGCGTCGCGGTGGCGACGAACGAGCAGTGAGGGATCAACAGCACCTCGGCGTAGCACGAGTGGGGCAGGTCCCCTCGGAGCGGTCGGGGACGATCGAAGACCGAGAGCGGATCAACGTCGGGGAACCAATCCGTCGTCGATGACACCTTCCATCCCGACCGCCACCGCGTCAGGCGCGCCGTGCCGCCCAACATCCTCACCTCATCGACGATCGCCTTGCCGGCGGCCGCTCCGTCGAAGTCCGCTCGCCCGAGGATCCGTTCGACGAGGATCGGCATGACCGTCCTCGGATGGCGCACCACGAGCGGATCAGTCGATCGTCTGTTCATCGAACACGATCCTCCCAGTCTCTCGCAGGGTGTTGAAGGTGCCGAACGCCGAAGGCACGACGACGAGCTCCTCCCCCGCAAAGGGTACCCGGGCGCCGGCCAACGGGATCGGCTGGGGATGGCAGCCTTCGTCCAGCAGGCGAGCGAGAGCGACCTGATCGATGTCGATGCGAATGACGACGAGTGAGGCATCGTGCAGCGAGCCAAGGAAGATGGCGTCATCGAGTTCCGTCGCCAGGTAGAAGCACCCTCCTTCTGAGCCCGCCGACCGCTGTCGAGCAACGTCTCGATCGAGCGGTGCACCGTCGAGCAACTCGCGGGCAGAGAGCTCGACCGTCCCGTGGAAGTAGACGCGCATCGGAAGCCTCCTTCCCTGCTTGGCGGTCAGCACCCCTGCGACTCCAGCGGCCGCGCTCGCACACTGACGGGCGGGTGGCACGCCCGGTCAGGTGCCGGGGTGCCAGAGGGTCTCGACGTAGCTGGCTGCGAGGTCGGCCTCGATGACCTCGGCGGTGGCGTCGAGGCCGACGTGGTCGCGAAGATCCGGCCCGGCGAGGGGCGCTGATCGATCGCCAGCCAGCTGTCGGGGTGCCACAGCTGGCTGGCGGACGGCCTTGGCGCAGCAGGTACACCTCGTCGACGTCGATGCCCAGGGCCACGTTGGCTCTCGTGCCCGATGGCCGTCCCCGCCCTGGCCCGGCTGTCGAACGTGGCCACCCGCCCGACACCACCGCCCGCGCCTCGGACCGCGCCTGGGCCTCATCGCCCTCCTCGTCGCCGGGGGTGGGCCTGGTGCTGGGCGCCGGCACCGCCGGGGGACGGGCTCCTCCACCGGCCGACTCCCCGAAACTGTCCCCGGCGACTGACCGCGGCCGCCCGCCCTACATGCGGTCCAGGGCGCGGATGCCGAGCAGGTCGAGGCCGGTGGCCAGGGTGCGGGCGGTGAGGTCGGCCAGGACCAGGCGGCTGGCCCGGTCGGCGGGGTCGTCAGCCTTCAGCACCGGGCAGGCCTCGTAGAAGGTGGTGAAGGTCTGGGCCAGGTCGAACAGGTAGCCGCACAGGCGGTGGGGCTGGGTCGACTCTGCGGTCTGGCGCACCGCGCCCTCGAAGCCGAGGAGGGACATGGCCAGGGCCCGCTCCTGGGGCTGGCCGATCCGCAGGGCCTCGCCTGCGAGGTCAGAGACGTCGACCTCGCCCCGCCGGAAGATCGAGCGGATGCGGGCGTGGGCGTACTGCAGGTAGGGCCCGGTGTTGCCCTCGAACGCCAGCATCCGGTCGAAGTCGAGGACGTAGTCCTTCACCCGGTCGCTGGAGAGGTCGGCGTACTTGATGGCCCCGATGCCCACGGCGCGAGCCACCGCGTCGGCCTCGTCGCCCACCAGGTCCGGGTTGCGGTCGGTGATGGCGGCCGCGGCCCGGTCGACGGCGTCATCGAGCAGGTCGACCAGACGCACCGACGTCCCCGTGCGGGTCTTGAACATCTTGCGGTCGGCGCCGAGCATGTTGCCGAAGGGCACGTGTTCGGCCACCACGTCGTCGGGCAGCCAGCCCGCCATGCGGGCCACCGCGAAGACCATCAGCAGGTGGTCGCGCTGGGGGGCGCCGACGACATAGAGGATGCGATCGGCCCGGGTCTCGTCGACCCGGTGGCGGATGGTGGCCAGGTCGGTGGCGGCGTAGCCGTACCCGCCGTCGCCCTTGCGCACGATCATGGGCTGGGGCGCGCCGTCGCGTCCGGTGAACCCGGGGGGGAACACGCACTGGGCCCCGCCGTCGAGGACCAGCAGGCCCTGCGCGTCGAGGTCGGCCACGATGCCGGGCAGGGCGTCGTTGTAGGCGCTCTCGCCCACGATGTCGTCGGAGGTGAGGAGCACGTCGAGGCGGTCGTAGACGGTCTGGAAGTACCCGATCGACTGGTCGACCAGGATCGTCCACAGCCGCAGCGTCTCGGCGTCGCCGGACTGAAGGAGGACGACCCGGTTGCGTGCCCGTTCCTTCATCTCGTCGCGGGCGTCGAAGCTGGCCCGGGCGTCCTGGTAGAAGCGATTGAGGTCGCCGACCGAGAGCTCGGCCACGGCCTCCTCCTCGCCCACGTCGACGAGGTGCTCGATGAGCATGCCGAACGGGGTGCCCCAGTCGCCCACGTGGTTCTCCCGCACCACGTGGTGGCCGAGGTGGCTCAGCACCCGCACCAGGGCGTCGCCGATCACCGTCGAGCGCAGGTGCCCGACGTGCATCTCCTTGGCCACGTTGGGGGCCGAGTAGTCGACCACCACGGTGCCGGCGTCGGTGGCGGCCGCCAGGTCGAGCCGCGGGTCGGCCCACGCCCGGCGGGCCATCTCGACGACGGCGTCCTCGGTGAGGGTGATGTTCACAAACCCTGGACCCGCGACATCGAGCTCGCCGGCCAGGTCGTCCAGGTCGGCGGCCGCGACCACCTCGGCCGCCAGCTCGCGGGGGTTGCGGCCCAGCCGCTTGGCCAGGGCGAGGGCGCCGTCGGCCTGGAAGTCGGCCCGGTCGCTCCGGCGCACGGTGGGCGGGGCGGGAACGGTCGCGGGATCGGTGCCCACCGCCGCGCAGGCCGCGTCGCGCACCGCGGCGAAGGCGGGGGCGAGGCGGGTGGTCAGGACGGCGAGGGGATCGGCCACAGCGCATCGTCCGGCACCGCCGCCCCCAGGGTCAACTCCGTTCCCCCGGTGCGCCACCCGAGGTCCCGAACCGGGCCCCCAGGCCCGGTCGCGCCGCGGGGCTCAACAGACGGGTCGACGAGGCGGTCTCGGATTGGACTGTCACAGGGGGTCGTCACACTGGGGCGATGCGCCCGGACACACAGCACACCATCGCCGAGCGAGCCCGACAGCAGCTCGGCCCCGTCACCCGCTCACAGCTCAGAGACCTCTCGGTCTCCGACGATGCTCTCAGGCTGCTGGCGGCCAACCACCGCTTGCAACGTCTCACCAACGACGTGCTCCGCGTCGCCGGCGCGCCTCCGTCGTTCGACCAGAGAGTGCTCGCCGCCTGCCTCGACACCGGCGGGGTGGCGTCGCATCGGACCGCGGCACGACTCCACCGGCTCCACGGCTTCCAGCACGCGAGCACCGTCGAGGTAACCGTCCCGCGCCGGCGGCACCACGGTCGCAACCCGCTCGCCGTGGTCCACACCTCCACGAACCTCCCGCCCGACGACCGCGTCCATGTGGGCACGATCCCTGCGACCGGGGCAGCGAGGACGTTCATCGGGCTGGCGGCGCTGGTCCCGGAGGTTCCCGTCGAGGTCGTCCGGACGGCCCTGGGCGTGGCCGCCCGGGATGGCGTGGTGTCCGACCCGTGGTTGTGGTGGCGTCTGGAGCAGCTCAGGTGTCGCGGGCGCAACGGCGTCACCACCATGGAGCAGATCCTTCGGCGCCGCCAGCACCTGGGCCCCACCGAGAGCTGGCTCGAGCACCGCTTCATGGAGCTGCTGGACGCGGCGGGCATCGTGCTGCCTGCGGTCCAGCGGCGCATCCGCGTGCGAGGGAACTTCGTCGCCCGGGTCGACACCACCTACGAGGAGCGCCGGGTCATCATCGAGCTCGACGGCCATGCCAGCCACAGCACCCGCCAGCAGATCGACGCCGATGAGCGGCGGCGGACCCGACTCACCCTCGCCGGCTACACCGTGATCGTGTTCACCTACGACCACGTCGTCGCCGACCCGGCCTACGTCATCGACTCGGTCCGCGAGGCGCGGCGCTCCACCGCGGCGGCCTGACAGTGAGAAGCGGCGACCGTCATCGAGCCCGTTCTCGGTACAAGATCCGGTGACGACCTCAGGGTCCTGTACCAAGAACGGACGACAGGAAGCCGAAGATCGTTCTCGGTAGGAGATCCGGTGACATCCACTGGATCCTGTACCAAGAACGGTGCTGGTACCGCACCCCGGATGTCGTGGGAGAAGGGAGCCTCGTCACGATGTACAGTCCTACGAGCGCGCCCGACCCCACCCGGAGATGGGGGCGAGCCCCCAGTGCGGCGACGGGCCCCGTCGGCCAGAGTGGCCGACATGGACACCCACACCCCTGCGCCTCCACCTCGCGGCCGACGGGTGGCCCGGGCCGTGTTCGTCGCGCTCGGTCTGGCCCTGACCGCCGCCCTGGCCACCTGGGGTCTCATCGGGCCTCAGGGAGAGTCGGCTCGGGACGGCTCCGGCGAGGTCATCGTGGACGACGAGTCCTACGACTACGCGTTCCGGGCGCCGGACATCGACCCCGACATCGAGCGCGCCCTCGGGTTGATCGCCCTGGCGGTGACGCTGGGCGCCGCCGTCGTCGCACCGCGGACCCTCAACGCGGCGAAGAGCCTGACCGCCCGGCTCGTGCCGGTCGCGATGGCCGTCGGCGCCGGCGTGATCATCGGCGGCGGTGGGCGCATCATGACGGCGCCCGTGATCGGGGCCAACATCGGCGCCGGCCTCGTCATCCTCTTCGGCCTCCCCGCCGCCGCCCTCCTGCTGATCGCCGCAGGGGTCCTGGCCGCCCGATGGGCCAATGGTCCCCGTCCTCTCCCGTGACGACCTGGGTCACCTCCCGGTGGTGGCGAAGGCCGCCGCCCCCCTCACCGCCGCGAGCGGCGTCCGAGCGGGTCACCGGACCGTCGCCTCTGTCGCGCTCATGCGCCCGAGATGCGCCGAGCCGCGATTGAACGGACACCACCCTCCCTCGGGAAGGCGGGCGACATCCGCCGCCAGGTGGGTGCGGAAGCGGTCGAGCTGGGCTACCACCGCGACCGGGCCGCCCCCGCCGCAGGTGGATGCGACCCGTGACCGACACCCCAGGAGCGATGAGATCGAACGGACGTCACCCTCCGTCGGGAAGGCGGGCGACATCCGCTGCCAGGTGGGTGCGGAAGCGGTCGAGCTGGGCCGCCACCGCGACCGGGCCGCCTCCGCCGCGGGTGGTGCGGCGGGTGACCGGCACTCCCGGGGCGATGAGGGCGGCGGCCTCGGCGCCCAGGCGCTCATCGGCGGCGACGAGGTCGGCCAGGGCGCCCTCACCGGCCAGAGAGCGGCGCACCAGGTCGCCCACGACGGCATGCGCGTCGCGGAACGGCGTCCCCCGGGCGACCAGCCACTCGGCCAGGTCGGTCGCGGCCGCCGCCGGCGTGTCGGCCGTCGCGGCCATGCGCTCGAGGTCGAAGGTGGCGGTGCGGACCATGCCCTCCACCGCGGCGAGGCCCAGGCTCACCTGCTCGACCGAGTCGAAGAGCGGCTCCTTGTCCTCCTGCAGGTCGCGGTTGTAGGCGAGGGGCAGGCCCTTGAGCGTCACCAGCAGGGCGGTCAGGTTGCCGACCAGGCGCCCGGTCTTGCCCCGCGCCAGCTCGGCGATGTCGGGGTTCTTCTTCTGCGGGAGCATCGAGCTGCCGGTGGCATAGGCGTCGTCGAGGGTGACGAAGCCGACCTCCTCACTCGACCAGATCACCCACTCCTCCCCGAGCCGCGACAGGTGGATGCCGCACAGGGCGAGCACGAAGAGGGCCTCGGCCACGAAGTCACGGTCGCTCACCGCGTCGAGGGAGTTGTCGAAGACCGCCGCGAAGCCGAGGTCGGCGGCGGTGCCCTCGGGGTCGAGGGGCAGCGACGAGCCGGCCAGCGCACCGGCGCCGAGGGGCGAGACATCACCGCGCGCCCGGGCGGCGAGCAGCCGGTCGACATCACGGGCCAGGGCCCAGCCGTGGGCCAGCAGGTGGTGGGCCAGGAGCACCGGCTGGGCCTGCTGGAGGTGGGTGTAACCCGGCAGGTAGGCACCACCCGCGGCCTCCGCCCGCGCCAGGAGCGCCCCTTGGAGCGACACCACCCGGTCGGCCACCTCGGCCAGGGCCCGCTTGGTCCAGAGGCGCAGATCGGTGGCGACCTGGTCGTTGCGGCTGCGGCCGGTGTGGAGCTTGGCCCCCGCCGGCCCGGCCAGCTCGGTCACGCGGCGCTCGACCGCGGTGTGGATGTCCTCGTCGCTCGGGGCGAAGGCGAACGAGCCCGACGCCAGCTCGTGCTCCGCCGTGTCGAGCGCGCCGAGCACCGCGGCCGCCTCGTCGCCATCGAGCAGGCCGCCCCGCACCAGGCCTCGCACGTGGGCTCGGGACCCGGCGATGTCATCGGCGGCCAGCACCCGGTCGAACGGAAGCGACACCGTGAAGGCCATGAGCTCCTCGCTCGGGCCTCCGGCGAAGCGACCGTGCCAGAGCGTCCGGCCCCGCGCGCCACCATCGCCCGTCATCGGCCGCCCCCCAACCCCGAAACTGCGTACCTGAGTCGCGCCGGGCGCGACTCAGGTACGCAAGAACGGGTCGGGGTGGAAGGGTGCGGCGGCATCAGTCCCGGTCCCGGAGCACGCCCTGGCGGGCGGCCCAGGTCTCGATGCCCAGGCCCCAGAGGCGCACGAAACCGGCGGAGTCCTCGTGGCGGAAGGAGTCCTCGGAGTCGTAGGTCGCCAGGCCGTGGTCGTAGAGGGAGTGCGGGCTGCGCCGACCGGTGATCTTGGCGATGCCGGGCTCGAGGCGCAGACGCACGTCGCCGGTGACGAACTCCTGGCTGGAGTCGACGAAGGAGTCGAAGGCCTGCTTCAGCGGGCTGAACCAGAGGCCGTCGTAGATGAGCTCGGCGTAGCGGGGTTCGATGCGAGCCTTCTCTCGGTCGAGGTCGCGCTCGAGGCAGATCGACTCCAGGTCCTTGTGGGCCATGATCAGCGCCAGCGCCGCCGGGCACTCGTAGGTCTCGCGGCTCTTGATGCCCACCCGCCGGTTCTCGACCATGTCGATGCGGCCCCACCCGTAGGACCCGACGACGGTGTTGAGCTTCTCGACGACCTCGAGCATGCCGAAGCGCTCGCCGTCGATCGAGCGGGGCATGCCATGCTCGAAGCCGACCACCAGGTCGCGCGGCTCGGTCTCGGTGGGCTGGGTGAGGAGCCACACGCCCGGGGGCGGCACCGCCCAGGGGTCCTCCATCTCGCCGCACTCGATGGCCCGGCCCCAGAGGTTGTCGTCGATGGAGTACACCTTCTCCTTCGTCGCCTGGATCGGAATGCCGTGGTCGTAGGCGTAGTGGATCGAGTCCTCGCGGGTCATCCCCCAGCCCCGCACCGGCGCGATGACCTCGAGGTCCGGAGCCAGGGCGCGGGTCGAGACCTCGAAGCGGACCTGGTCGTTGCCCTTGCCGGTGCACCCGTGGGCCACGGCGTCGGCCCCGTGGTAGCGGGCCGTCTCCACCAGGTGCTTGACGATCACAGGGCGTGACAGCGCCGAGACCAGCGGGTAGCGACCCTCGTACATGGCGTTGGCCTTGAGGGCCGGGGCCACGAAGTCCTCGGCGAACTCCTGGCGCGCGTCGACGACGATGGCCTCGACGGCACCGGCGGCGCGGGCCCGGTGGCGCACGACGTCCCAGTCGTCGGAGGCCTGACCGACGTCGACGGCGAGGCACACGACCTCGACGCCGAGCTCTTCGATCATCCACTTCACGGCGACGGAGGTGTCGAGCCCTCCGCTGTAGGCCAGGACGACGCGCTTGGGCATGGGGTGGCTACCTCTCGTCTCGAGATGGGGTCAGTCCGGCCAGCTCGCGAAGGCGATCGGCCAGCGCGCCCGAAGGGCCGGTGGCGGGGCGATCCGGGTCACAGACCACGATGAACAGGGTGTCGTCGCCGGCGACGGTGCCGGCGACCTCGGGCAGGTCGGCTCGGTCGAGGGCGGAGCCCACGACGTGGGCCGAGCCCGGCGGAGTGCGCAGCACGACGAGGGTGTCGGTGGCCGCGACCTCGACGACCCAGTCGCCGAAGACGCGCCGCAGGTGGTCGTCAGGCGCGCGCTGGTCGTGGGGCAGCTCGGGGATGGCGTAGGCTGACTCGCCGTCACCGGTGCGGACCTTGATGGCACCCAGGTCGACGAGATCGCGGGACACGGTGGCCTGGGTCGACGTCACCCCCTCAGCCAACAGCAGGTCGACGAGCTGCTCCTGGCTGGTCACCCGGTGAGCGGCCAGCAGCTTGGTGATCACGTGCTGGCGTTGGGTGCGTCCCAGCTTCGGCCCGTTCACCGGTCTTCGCTCATCGGTGCGCCACATCCACCCGGCTGCTCATCACGAAGAGCGCTGGCGGCCCCGCACGCTCCGCCACCAGAGAGCCCGCACCGTCTGGTTCGCTCGCTGCGCTCGCTCATCGGTGCGCCTCGCTCACGGCCGGAGCCCGAGCAGCCACGCCAGCGTGCCGCGCGCCGCGTGGAGCCGGTTGGCGGCCTGGGGCCACACCCGCGACGCCGGACCGTCGAGGACCTCGTCGGTGACCTCCTCGCCCCGGTGCGCGGGCAGGCAGTGCAGGAACATGGCGCCGGGGCCGGCCTCACGCATCAGCGCGGCGTCGACCCGGTAGGGCTCGAAGCGCGGGCGGCGCGCCGCGGCTTCGGCCTCCTGGCCCATCGAGTACCAGGCGTCGGTGGTGACGGCGTCGACGCCCCGCACCGCCGCCGCGGGGTCGTCGGTGACCTCGATGGAGCCGCCGAGGTCCCTGACCCGGAGCAGGTCGGCGTCGCTCGGACCGTACCCGGCCGGGGCGGCGACGGTGACACCGATGCCGCTCATCGCCGCCGCCACGGCAAGCGACCGGGCCACGTTCGAGAAGTCGCCGACCCAGGCCACGGAGCGCCCGTCGAGACCCCCGGCCTCGAGCAGGGTGAGCAGGTCGGCGAGAGCCTGGAGCGGGTGGGCCCGATCCGAGAGCAGGTTGACGACGGGCACCGAGCCGGCCTGGGCCATGCGCTCGAGCACGGTGTGGTCGAACACCCGGGCACAGATGGCGGCGTGGAACTGCGACAGGGTGCGGGCCACGTCCTCGGCCGTCTCGCGCTCGTCGATGCCGACCTCGTCGGGGCGGACGTAGACCGGGTGCCCACCGAGCTGCACCACGGCCATCTCGGTCGAGTGCCGGGTGCGACCTGAGGGCTTCTCGAAGAGCAGCGCCGCGCCCCGTCCCTCCATGACCCGGTGCAGCGAGTGGTCCTGGGCCAGCGCGAGCACCTCGGCCAGCTCGGGCCGGGTGAGGTCGTCGACCTCGAGCAGGTGGCGCGGCGTCATGGCCCGACCCCGGCGAGGGCGTCGGCCAGCGCCACCCCGACGATGGCGACGGCCCGGTCGACCTCGTCGTCGCTCACGACGAGCGGAGGGGCGAAGCGCAGGGCGGTGGGGGTCACCGCGTTGACGATGAGCCCGGCGGCCAGGCAGGCGTCGGCCACCGGCTTGGACGCCAGCCCGTCGAGCTCGGCCGCGAGCAGCAGACCCATGCCTCGCACCGACGCGACCCCGGGGAGATCCGCGAGGGCGGCGGCGAGGCGCTCGCCCTGAGCGGCGGCGAGCGTGGGGGCGTCGAGGTCGACCAGTGCCGCGAGGGTGGCCCGGGCGGCGGCAGCGGCGAGGGGCTGGCCGCCGAAGGTGCTGCCGTGGTCGCCGGGCTCGAACACCTCGGCCACCTCGGCCCGCGCCCAGCACGCCCCGATGGGCACGCCGTTGCCGAGGGCCTTGGCCATGGTGACCACGTCGGGCACCACACCGAAGTGCTGGTGGCCGAACCACCGGCCGGTGCGACCGAGGCCGGTCTGGACCTCGTCGAACATCAGGAGGATGCCCCGCTCGTCGCACAGGCGGCGCACGCCCTGCACGTAGGCCGCGGAGGCCGGCTTGACCCCACCCTCGCCCTGCAGGGGCTCGAGGAGGATCGCCGCGACCGTGGGGTCGAGGGCGGCCTCGAGGGCTGCGAGGTCGTCCCAGGCGACGTGGCGGAAGCCCTCGGGCAGTGGCTGGAAGGCCTCGTGCTTGGCCGGCTGGCCGGTGGCGTGGAGGGTGGCGAGGGTGCGGCCGTGGAACGAGCCGAGGGCCGAGATCACGACGTGGCGGCCCCGGCCCCCGACGCGCCGGGCCAGCTTGATGGCGCACTCGTTGGCCTCGGCGCCGGAGTTGGCGAAGAACACCCGCCCGCGGGGCTCGGCCCCCGCCCAGCCGTCGGCCCAGCCCGGCGTGCCCAGCAGCCGGTCGAGCGTGGTGGCGACCTCGGGGCCGACCTGGTTGGCGAACAGGTTCGAGACGTGCAACAGCGTGCGGGCCTGGGTGCTCACGGCCTCGGCGACGCCCGGGTGGCTGTGGCCGAGGCTGCACACCGCGAGACCGGTCAGGAAGTCGAGGTACGACCCGCCCTCGTCGTCCCACACGGTGGTGCCCTCGCCCCGCACGAGGGTGACCGCCGGCGCTGCGTAGGTGGGCATGAGCGGCGCCGGCATGGCCGCGCTCATCGGTGCACCACGCCGTCGTCGACCACATCCGGCCTGGTACCCATAGCCGGGCACCGATGAGAGCGGAGGCTTCCGCATGCTCCGCCGTCAGAGAGCCCGCGCCGTCTGGTTCGCTCGCTGCGCTCGTTCACGAGGCTCCTCCGGCGACGCGGGTGACCATGGTGCCGACGCCCTCGTCGGTGAGCAGCTCGAGCAGCAGCACGTGAGGGATGCGGCCGTTCAGGATGTGGGCCGAGCCCACGCCGCCCTCCACCGCGGCGAGGGCGGCTTCGACCTTGGGGATCATGCCGCCGGCGATCACCCCCTCGGCGATCAGCAGGCGGGCCCGGGCCACCGAGAGCCGTGAGATCAGCGACGCCGGGTCATCCATCTCGGTCAGCACCCCCGAGACGTCGGTGAGGTAGATCAGCTTCTCGGCGTCGAGAGCCTCGGCGATGGCGATGGCGGCGGTATCCGCGTTGATGTTGAACGCCTGGCCCTGGCCATCGGCGCCGATGGTGGAGATCACCGGGACGAACGACTGGCCGAGCAGGGTGTCGAGGATGGTGCGGTCGACGTCGACCACATCGCCGACGTAGCCGAGCGAGGCGTCGCGCTGGGTGGCGACGATGAGCCCGGCGTCCTCGCCCGAGAGACCGACGGCCACCGGGATGTGGCGGTTGATGGAGCTGACGATGTCACGGCCGATCCGCCCGCCGAGCACCATCCGGGCGATGTCGAGCGTCTCGGCGTCGGTCACCCGCAACCCGTCGCGGAACTCCGTGGCCTTGCCCAGCCGGGCCAGCATCTCGCCGATCTGCGGCCCGCCACCGTGGACAACCACCGGCTTGAGGCCGACGGCCCGCAGCAGGACGACGTCGGTGGCGAACGACCGGGCCAGCTCCGGGTCGCCCATGGCGCTGCCGCCCAGCTTGACCACCACCGTGCGTCCGGCGAAGGCCTGGATGTAGGGCAGGGCCTCGACCAGGATCGCGGCTCGGGTCGCGGCATCGATGCCGTCGAGGTCGGGCTGCGGCTTGTCGACCGGGTTGGCCATGGCGCCATGGTATGCATAGGAGTGCATGTCCATGCAAACGGTGGTGGAGACTCCCACGGCGTCGGCCTAGCGTCGAGTAGGTGCCGGCCGTCCCGTCGATCGACCCGCAGCAGGCCCGGGGGCACCTCGCCGACCACCTGGGTTGTGACCC
>NZ_DATLXO010000185.1:0-24809 GCF_035575815.1 Iamia sp. | reverse complement strand
GGGTTGTGGGCGACGCCGTTGAGCTTGGTGACGCTCACGTTGAGCCCGCCGAACTCGCTCGAGGTGGTGAGGCCCACCGGCGTGACCCCTCCGCGGGTGAACAGGCGCGCAATGTTGTGGGCGGTGTGGCCGGCGACGCGGTCCTTGAACACCAGCGACCCGCCGGTGTCGGGCCAGCCCTCGACGGGCTCGAGCTCCTTGATGCCGGTGGGCACACCGCCGAAGGGCAACGACAGGTCCGAGTTCGTCGCCACCCTCCGGGCCCGTTCTTCGTCGATGTGGGCGAAGCAGTTCAGGTCGGAGGCCGCAATAGCAGCCAGGGTGGCGTCGAGCTCCTCGACCGGTGAGCGCACACCGGCCCGGAACGCATCGACGAGGGAGCACGCATCGTTCTGCCACGGGGTGTCGGTCACGGCGCCATTCTCGCCCGCACGCCGCCGACGATCCCCAATCCACCTGCGGCGTCGACCCCGACGGCCCCCTCCGAGCTCCCGATGAGCTCGACATCACCCACCCTCCATCGGCGGGTCGGGCCGATGTCATCACGGGGACACCTCCATGGGGCAGACTGCGCCGTGTCGCCGGTCACACCGGCGCCGCAGACCATGGAGGTCACCGTGCTCACACCCTTGCCCCGCACCACCCGACTCACCCGCCGATCGCTCCTGCTGTTCGCCATCCTCGCCCTCGTGGCCTCGCTCGGCGTCGGCAGCACGGTCACCGCTCCCGCCGGCGCCGCGCATCGCACCCGGCCCGTCCTGTTGATCCACGGCTACAGCTTCAACAACGACACCAGCTGCACCAGCACCTTCGACCGGATGATCTCCCAGATGCGCAGCGAAGGCTTCACCGGGCCGTTCGTGAAGGTCGGCTACTACTCCGGCAACACCGGCTGCAACGTCAACCTCCGCTCGTGGGGCAACGTCGGCAACTCCTCGTCCTGGAAGACGATCTCCAAGGCCCTGTCCCAGTATGTCTACAGCACCTACACCTCTCGGGGCGTGGCGGTCGACATCGTCGGCTACTCGATGGGCGGCAACGTCGCACGGGGCGCCGTCTACGGCTCGTCGATCCGCGAGTCGGGCTTCTCGGCCCCGCTGCGGGTCGAGGACGTGGTCACCCTCGGCAGCCCCCACAAGGGTGCGGCCTGGTACTCGAACTTCTGCCTGTGGGGTCAGTGCAGCTCGCTCAAGCCCAGCTCGTCGGACATCGCCTGGCTGAACCGCAACGGCAACCCCCAAGGGGTCGGCGGAACGGACTTCACGGTGATCGGGTCGAACGGTGACTCCGTGGTGTCGGCGTCGTCGGCCACCTACATGTCGGTGCCGACGGCCCGCAAGGTCATCTACTCGAAGGTCCCCCACACCGGGTCGTCGAACTACATGGGCAACCCGACGGTCGTCACACGTGCCGGCAACGCCTTGGCGCTCGTCGGGGTGTAGCGCGTCGCGTCCGGCGGGCATCGACGCCCGCCGGACGCGTTGCGCTCACGGTGCCCGGTCGGGAGGACCCAGGTCGGCCAGCGGCGCGATCGGGACGTGGATCCAGCCCTCGACCCGGGCCGCTTCGGCCTCGGCGCCCGCGGTGGGCCCCCCGGTGGCCCCGGCCCGGCTGGCCACCGCGGTGAGACAGCACAGCAGGGCGTCGAGGACGTGGTCCGACGCGATGCTGCGCGCCACCACGGCGTCGAGGTCGAGCCACCCGGCGAGCGTGGCGCCGATGCACTCGACGATGCCGGTCCGCACCTGGCGCGCCGCCGGCGCCGCGGCGGCCCCCGAGCGCTTGTAGCCCGCCGCCGGAATGCCCCACGCCCGCAGCGACGCCGCCGGGTAGGTCTCGACCAGGCGTCCGCTGCCGTCGCGCCCCTCGGGCCGCCCCCAGACCTCGGTGGCCCACCGGTGCTGGAGCAGGGCGCCGCGCATGGCCGGCGAGCCGATGCGGTCGGCCGACACCAACAGCGGTCGCCCCTGGCCGGCAGCGACCACCACCCGGTCGGTCACCCGGTGGGTGAGGGACCGGCGGTCGACGCCGCCGGTCCACGTCCCGAACGCCTGGTGGGCCGTGATCGCCTCGACGAAGGCGACAGGCCAACCGAGCGGGGTGTCGACCCCGACGGCCGCGGCCTCTCGCGCCGCGGTCACGAGCCGATCGTCGGTCGCCGGCCCGTCGAGCTCGACCGCCTACCACCGGTGAGGTCCTGCGGTCTGCAGCACCACGCAACCGGTCGTCTCGGGTTGGGCCGCCAGGTCGACCCCGAGGATGCGCACCACCCAGCGGAACCTAGAGCCCCTGAAACTGGTCAGGGATCCGGGCGCCAGGACCCCCGAGATCGTGACCACTTCGCTGAGGGCCCTGAACTGGTCAGGGATCCGGGCGCCAGGACCCCCGAGATCGTGACCAGTTCGGCGCTGTGCTCGGGCGGTCGGTGCCGGCCCGGCGCGCTCAGGGCGAGAGCTGGGTGCGCTCGGCCTCGAGCAGCTGGTTCTCCTCGTAGATGGCGGTGATGATCACCTGGGCGTCGGCCTCGACGGTGTGGCGGGCCCGGAGCAGCAGCAGCAGACCGACGATCACCGGGGGGAACACGATGTAGAACGCGGCGACGAGCGAGCCGGTGAGATCCGCGAGCGTGCCGACGAGGACGGGCGCCAGGGCCTGGCCGAAGACCGAGGTGGTGAGGGCCATGGCCGACGCCCCCACGCCCCGCGACTCGGGCGGCATCACGTCCATCATCGCGGCCCGCAGGCCGGGCGCGGCCCCGGCGGCGGCGGTCACGCCGAGGAACTGGAGGGCCAGGCGCAGCGGCACCGGGTCGACGGCGAAGGACACCATGAACAGCAGGGCACAGGTGACCGAGGACCAGACGACGATGACGATGCGCCCGCCCTTCCACCGGTGGTGGTAGCGGTCCGAGAACGTGCCGCCCGCGAGGGTGCCGATGAGGCCACCGATGCCGAGCAGGCCGCCGGTCACGCCGGTGGCGGCCCCGATCGACAACCCCGAGTAGCGCTCGTGGTAGATCGCCAACCAGGTGCCGATGCCCGACACGGTGAAGAGCAGCGCCGCGACCCCGATGAGCACGTAGCGCATGGTGCGGATGCCGAGGATCATCTTGAGCTGGCTCGTCAGCTCGGTGACCGCCAGGCGAGCGAACTGGCCGAAGCTCAGGCCCTGGGCGCCCGACATCCGGTTGCTCGGCTTCGGGGGCAGGGCGGCGATCTCCTCCCAGCTCATCGCCTCGGGCAGCTCGGCCTCGCCCCGGCGCGGCTCGCGCATCTTGAACACCAGCACCGAGATGACCGCCCCGGGCACCCCGACGATGGCGAAGGCCCAGCGCCAGCCCAGCGTCTCACCGATCCAGCCGCCGAGGGCCAGGCCGATGCCCCCGCCCAGGAAGAAGCTGACCTGCTGCCAGGAGAACACCCGGGCCCGCATGCGCGAGGGATAGCTGTCGCCGAGGAGCGACGTGGACGCCGGGTCGTCGACGGCCTGGCCGATGCCCATGGCGGCCCGGGCCACGAGCAGGTTCACGTAGTTGACGGCGGTGGCCGAGAGCAGGATCAGCCCGCTCCAGCTGAGCAGCGTCCAGCCGATGACCCGGGTGCGGCGGTAGTGGTCGGCCACCCAGCCCGCGGGTATGGCGGCCAGAGCGCTCACGAAGACGAACACCGAGGAGATCAGGCCCAGCTCGGTGTTGCTGAGGTCCCACTCCTTCTCCAGCACCGGGAGCACCCCTCGGGCCACCGACACGTCGATCTGGTCCACGAGGCTGACCAGCGCCATGACCGCGAGGGGCCAGAGGGGGAAGCGCCGCCGGGTACCGTCGGGGCTCACTGCTGTCATGGTCTGGCGCTCCACGCTCCGGCCGGGCCTGCGGGCAAGTTCGCACACTAGCCGTGCAAGAACCTGGCGGTCCGGGGTGTGCCCCCCGGTCCGCCAGGCGTCGTCCGAGCCCCGGGCGCCGTCGGGGGCCCGACCTCCTATGGTCCCCGCCCATGACCTCCGAGCCGGTCCCCCACCCGGAATCCCCCGACTGGTTCCGACGGGCGCTGGCGGTGCCGTTCACCGACGAGGTGGTGGAGGTCGACGGCTGCGCCATCCACTACCTCGCTTGGGGTGAGCCGGGCCGACGGGGCCTGGTCTTCGTCCACGGCGGCGGCGCCCACGCCCACTGGTGGACCCACGTGGCGGCCCCGTTCGCGGCCGAGCACCGGGTGGTCGCCGTCGACCTGTCCGGCCACGGCGACAGCGACCGCCGCCAGGTCTATGACTTCGAGCAGTGGACCGACGAGGTCATGGCCGTCACCGACGCGGCCGGCATCGTCGGCCTGCCCGTCATCGTCGGCCACAGCATGGGCGGCTTCGTCACCATCGCCACCGCCGCCCTGCACCCCGACCGGGTCTCGGGGGTGGTCATCTGCGACTCCCCGGTGACCGAGCCCGACCCCGAGGTGGTGTCCTACCGCCTCAAGGAGGCCTTCGGCTCGGCGCCGCGCACCTACGCCTCGGTCGAGGAGGGCCTGGCCCGGTTCCGCACCGTCCCCGCCCAGGCCCGGTACCTGCCCTACGTGATGGACCACGTCGGGCGGCGCTCGCTCACCCCCGTCGACGGCGGCGTGGCGTGGAAGTTCGACCGGGGCGTGTTCGCCCAGTTCGCCGGCGGCTCGATCCGGGCCATCGCCCTGCCTCACCTGCGGCGCGTCGTCGCCCGATTCGCCCTGCTGCGTTCGGAGAACGGCCTCGTCACCCGCGACATCGGCGAGTCGATGAACGAGCAGCTGGGCCGGGTCGCCACGGTGATCGAGATCCCCGAGGCAGGCCACCACCCGATGCTCGACGAACCGCTCATCCTGCTCACCGCGCTGCGCGCCCTGCTCGCCGACTGGGACCACTCCGAGCCCCACCGCCGCCGCTGAGCTCACCCCTCACAGACCCTCTGACCCCGTACTGGTACGCGATCTGGGTGCCCGCGCCCCCACGTTCCCTACCAGTTCGCCGGCGGACCCGGACCGGTCGGCGATCTGGGCGCCCGCGCCCCCACGTTCCCTCCCGGCTGGCCGGTGGGCCCCGACCGGAGGTTGCGGGGCGTCCGTAGCCTTGGGTCCATGGCTGATCCCGTCTTGCAGACCGTTGCGCTCGGGCCCCAGTGGCCGACGATCGACCCCTTCCTCTTCTGCGCCCACCACGACGACGCCTACCCCGCCGGCAACGACGAGCTGGGGCCTGAGGCGTCGCTCGACGGGCGCCCGATCGGCATGGACTTCGAAGGCCGGGACGGCTGGCGGATGTACCACGGCCGCCGGGTCCCGGGGTTCCCGCCCCACCCCCACCGCGGCTTCGAGACCGTGACCTACGTGCGCCGGGGCCTCATCGACCACGCCGACTCCCTCGGGGCCGCGGCCCGCTTCGGGCGGGGCGACGTGCAGTGGCTCACCGCGGGCGCCGGCATCTCGCACAGCGAGATGTTCCCCGCCACCGAGCTCGTGGGCCAGCCGCTCCGAGACCGATGTGGCGATCTGGCACCTCCGCCTCGAGCCCGGTGCGCGCTGGACCCTGCCGCGCGCCGCCGGCACCGACACGGTGCGCACGCTCTACATCTTCGACGGCACCGCGCTGCGCATCGAGGGCCACCACGAGGACCTGACGGTGGACACCGGCGCGGTGGTCCGCAGCGATGGCGACATCGAGCTCTCGAGCCCCGAAGGCGTCGAGGTGCTCATGCTCCAGGGCCGGCCCATCGGTGAGCCCGTGGCCCGCCACGGCCCGTTCGTGATGAACACCGACGACGAGATCCGCCAGGCGTTCGACGACTACCAGGCCACGCAGTTCGGCGGCTGGCCGTGGGCCGACGAGGACCCGGTCCACCCTCCGGCGCAGGGCCGCTTCGCCCGCCACGCGGACGGCCGGGTCGAAGAGCTCGAGCCCCAGCCCGTGGAGCACTGATCGGCGCGACGTGACCGTCCGCTGGCGGTCGCCACCAGCACCTCGTCGCGCTGCGTCGCGCCCGCCTCGTTGCCGCGGTGGTGACCCTGGACGACGACGACGGCGACGTCCCGGGTTCCGACGTGATCTGCGTCTCGCGCATCGACGAGGTGACGAGGCGGCTGCGCCCCCGCCGTAGGGTGGGACGCCATGCCGGTCACCCTCACCGAGCCCGGGATCGAGGCCGTCTTCGTGCCCGCGACGCCGGCGCGCGACGGGCGGCTGGCTCTCTGGCACCCCGCCGGGCCCGGCGCCGAGACCGACCGTCGGACCGACACCATGACCCTCGTGGTCCCGGCCGGCCGCTCGATCCGGCGCCGAGAGGTGCCCGTGAGGTGGGTCGACCTGGCCGACGCCATCGACGCCCTCGTCGACCTGCCCGCCGATGCGCCGTGCGGGGAGTCGGTGCACGCCTGGGCCGAGGCCACCCGCGACGCCCTCTCGCTCATCGGCCGGGGGCGCCTCCTGCCCGCCGCCGCCGATGACGGCACCGACGGGTGGCGCCTCGGTCCGCTCGACCCGACCGATGCCGCCCGCCGCTTCGTCGTCGCCGCCACCCTGCCGCCCGCCGCACACTGCACCGTCCACCGCGTCGGGCCGCCGGTCCGGGTCACCTCCGCCCGGTGGCTGCTCGACCGCTTCGGCGACGCGGTGGCCGACGCCTACGTCCGCACCGCCGCGGCACCGACCGCGGCGGGCCAGCTCGCCTTCGCCGCCCACGCCCCGACCTCGGTCCGCGACGCCGGCGAGTGGCTGGCCACCACCGCGACCGCGGCGGCGACCGACATCGCCATCGCCCTCCGCCTCGACGCCGGAGCCGGAGCCGGAGCCGGTGTCGATCCGACCGCCGACCAGGCGGACGACACCGACGACACCGACGACACCGACCAGGCGGGCCGCGCCGAGTTCGTCGGAGTGCTCCAGGTCGCGAGCATGAGCGATGCCAGCCTGGTGCTCGACGCCGCAGACCTGTGGGTCGCCCCCGACGCCGTGCTGCGCCGGTTCGGCCCCGACGTCGAGACGGCGGTGCTGCTCGGTCTGCGTCGGGGCGCCCGGGCCTGGCCCCCGCTCAAGGCGCTGCTCGACCAGGCCCGCCCCGACCGCATCACCCTCTCCGGCGACGAGGTCGCCGACCTGCTGGGCCCGACGGCCGACGAGCTCGCCGGCAGCGGCATCGAGGTGCTGTGGCCGGCCGGGGTGCTCGACACGGTGCGCCTCACGCCCACCGTGTCGACCCCGGTGCCCAACGCGGACAGTGGGGCCGGCCTCGACTTCGGCAGCCTGTGCACGCTGCGCTGGCAGGCGACGCTCGACGGTGAGCAGCTGACCGAGGCCGAGCTCGAGCAGCTGGCCACGGCCAAGCAGTCCGTGATCCGCCTGCGGGGCCGCTGGGTGCGGGCCGACCCCGAGCGCCTGGCCCGGCTCCGCCAGAGTCGTCAGGTCACGACCGGTGCCGCCCTCGCCGCCGCGCTGGGCGGCAGCCTCCTCGTCGACGGTGAGGCGATCGACGCCGTGGTCGAGGGCCCCCTCGCCACCCTGGCCACGCGCCTCGGCGCCGTCGGCGACCGGTCCGCCTACGCCCCACCCGACGACCTGCACGCCGAGCTCCGGCCCTACCAGCACAGCGGGGTGGCCTGGCTCGCGGAGATGGCCGAGCTCGGCCTGGGTGGCGTGCTCGCCGATGACATGGGCCTGGGCAAGACGCTCCAGCTCCTCGCCCTGCACCTGCACCGGCGTCCGCTCGGTCGCCCGACGTTGGTGGTGTGCCCGGTCTCGGTGCTCGGCAACTGGGCCCGGGAGACGGCCCGCTTCGCCCCCACCGTCCCGGTGCGGCGGTACCACGGCACGGGACGGAGCCTCGATGGCCTCGCCGACGACGCCATCGTGCTCACCACCTACGGCGTCGTGCGCCGCGAGGCCGACACCCTGGCCGCCGCGGGCTGGGGGCTGGTCGCCGCCGATGAGGCCCAATCAGTGAAGAACCCGCTGTCGCGCACCGCTCGGGCCCTGCGGCGCATCCCGGCCGACGCCCGCTTCGCCCTCACCGGTACGCCGGTCGAGAACCGCCTCGTCGACCTGTGGGCCCTGCTCGACTGGACCACACCCGGGCTCCTCGGGCCCCTCGAGCGCTTCCGACGGGAGGTCGCGGTGCCCGTCGAGCGCAACCGCGACCCCAACGCGACCGATGCTCTCGGCCGGCTGGTGCGCCCGTTCCTGCTCCGGCGGCGCAAGTCGGACCCTGACATCGCCCCCGACCTGCCGCCCAAGACCGAGACCGACCGCGTCGTGCCCCTCACCACCGAGCAGGCCACCCTCTACCGGGCCATGGTCACCGCCACCATGGTCGAGGTCGAAGAGGCCGTCGGCATCGCCCGGCGGGGCCTGGTGCTCAAGCTGCTCACCGGGCTCAAGCAGATCTGCAACCACCCGGCCCACTACCTGGGCCAGAGCGCGCCGGTCGAGGGACGGTCGGGCAAGCTCGACGCCACGACCGAGCTGCTCGACACCGTGGTGGCCGAGGGCGATGCCGCCCTGGTCTTCACCCAGTACGTGGCCATGGGCCTCATCCTCGAACGACACCTCGCCGAGCGCGGGATGCGCGTGGCGTTCCTCCACGGCCGCGTCCCGGTGGCCCGGCGCCAGGCCATGGTCGACGCCTTCCAGGCCGGCGAGCTCGACATCTTCGTGGTGTCGGTGAAGGCCGGCGGCACCGGGCTGAACCTCACCCGCGCCACCCACGTCGTCCACTACGACCGGTGGTGGAACCCGGCGGTGGAGGACCAGGCCAGCGACCGGGCCTGGCGCATCGGGCAGGACCGACCCGTGCAGGTGCACCGCATGGTGTGCGAGGGCACTGTCGAGGACCGCATCGCCGCCCTGCTCGACAAGAAGCGGGCCCTCGCCGACGCAGTGATCACCTCGGGGGAGGGATGGGTGTCCGATCTCGACGACGGGTCGTTGCGGGCCCTCGTCGAGCTGGGCGACGTCGAGGACGGCGACTGATGGCCCGCCGGTTCGGTCAGACGTGGTGGGGACGGGCCTGGATCGACGCCCTGGAGAACCGGGCCCGCCTCGACCCCAACCGCCTGCCCCGGGGGCGCACCTACGCCCGTCACGACCGGGTGTCGAACCTCCACCTCGCCCCCGGGGAGATCACCGCCTTCGTGCGGGGCAACCGGCCCGGGCGCTACCGGGTGCTCATCCGTGTCCGCACCTACGGCGACGCCGAGTGGGACCGGGTGGTGGCCACCATCGCCGGGCGGGCCGGACACGCCGCCGCCCTGCTGGAAGGTGAGCTCGACCCCTCCATCGCCGAGGACGCGACCCAGGCCGGCGTCGACCTCATGCCCGGCCCCGGCGACCTCCAGCCTCGGTGCACCTGTCCGGACTGGGCCGACCCCTGCAAGCACGCGGCCGCCGTGTGCTACCTCGTCGCCGACGCCCTCGACGACGACCCCTTCACGCTGTTCGCGGTGCGGGGCCGCCCGCGCGACGCCCTGCTGGCCGAGCTCCGGGCCCACCGTCGGGCCGGATCGTCACCCCAGGGCGCCACTGGCGGCAACGAGGGCGCCGGGTCCGTCCCCGCCGATGATGGGGAGGTCGCGCGCGACGTCTGGCGGCGCGCCGCAGAACGCCGCGCCGAGGCCGCGGACCGGAACGGGGGCACCGGCGCCCCGACGCCATCGGTGCCGGCCCGACCCGGCGCCCCCGCCATGTGGCCGACTGACCCGCCCGACGGCGCGCCGTTCACCGCCGAGGGCCTCCACGTCCTCGCGGCCGACGCCGCCGAGCGGGCCTGGGCCCAGCTGCGGGGCGAGGCCGATGCCGGGCTGGGCCTGGACGCGGACGCCGATCTGGCCCGCCGGGCGGCGGTCGTGCTCGGACGCGTCCCCGAGTTCGCCGCCCTGGCCCGCTCGTCGGGCACCGCTCCGGTCGACCTCGCCCGCCGAGCCATCGCCTGGCGCCACGGTGGATACGTCGCCCTCGCTGTCCTCGACGAGGACCCGTGGCGTCCGCCGGTCGCGGCGATGGTCGACGCCCGCGCCGCGGTGGTCGAGGCTCTGCCCACGGGCGCCAAGGTCGCCGTCTCGTCCAACCGCATCACCGCGGGGCCGGTGCAGCTCCGGCTCGACCGGGCGGGCCGATGGTGGCGGTTCGAGAAGCGTCGCGGGCGCTGGGAGATCACCGCACCCGGCGCCGAGCACCCCGACGACCTGGTGACCATTCAGACCTGAGGCGAGCGGGCCGTGCACATCGAGGACCGTCGAGCGCGTCGTCAGTGGCTCTGGCGCACGAGTCGGGGTGGGGCGATGTCGACATCGGAGGGGCACCCGATGTGGCGCGCCGTGGCCCTCACGGTGGCGGTGAAGTCATCGCTGAGGTCCTCGTAGCGCACGACCAGTGGGACGGCGCCGACGCGATCGAGCAGCGCCGTCCACGCCGCCTCCTCCTCGATGAGGCGACGGAGGAAGTAGTCGCGTTCGGCCGGGGGGATCGCAGGCGCCGATGACGGTGGGTCACCGGGGGTGGCGCGCCAGTGCCCGGTCCGCTCGGCGCGGGCCCAGGAGAGGGCCTGGCGCTCCCGGTCCTCCCGCAGCACCCGGATGACGACCGCCCCGGGCGCCACCCGATCGAAGGTGAGGGCCAGGTCGGGCGTCGGCACCGGACCTGTTGGGCGGCCGGTCAGGGCCCGCGCCACGCTCACGAGCTGGAACCAGTGGACCTTCACCCCGAAGGTCCCGTCCGAGGAGCAGCGGTGGCGGTGGAGCGAGTCGATGTAGTCGGGGAGCGAGCGGCAGCCCCACCGCCGCCACACCACTCGCATGGCGTTGGTGGGGTCGAAGTACTCGATCGGAGCGCCGGCCGAACCGAGGAAGGTCAGGGCCTCCGACAGAAGCGTGCTGCCCGAGCGGGGGGAGCTGCAGAGCGCATAGGTCCGCAGCGGCACGTCGACGGCCCGCTCGCAGTCGAGCTCGGGACCGGCGAGGTCGTAGTCGTCGTTGGTCATCGACGACCACCGCGGCCCCGGCCCCATCGACAGCAGCCCGGTCGGATCCGGTCCGCGGGCGTCAGGATCCATTGGCACGAACTGCCCCCGACGACCGCGGCCGAAACGCCGATGACCCGGTGGCGCCTGGAGGCCCCGGGCGGCGGTCAGGTCGGTCGGAGGGCGACGGGGGTCCCTCGTTCGGCGAAGGTGAAGTCGGCCCCCGTGCTGAACCGGGTGAGGGCGACCTCGTCGGCCTCGCGAGCCGGCTCGTCGTCGGTGACAACCTCGATCACGAGCCCCTCGGGACCGTCGCCCAGCACCTCGCCGCGCAGGCGAGGATCGACGCCGCGGACGAGGGCATCGAAGGGCTCCAGGTGATCGGCGTCGATGAGCGACGGCCAGGCCCCGTCCGCCCGCGCCGCGCCGCCCGGCCCGAGGCGCACGACCAGGCGGTCCGTCAGCTCGACGTCGATGTCGACGTAGGCGCGCGGCCCGAAGGCCGGGTGCACGGCGATGACCGCGGCGGCGCCGTCGAGGTCGCCGGAGAGGTCGAGGGCCACGCGGAGGCGCTCGGCGACGAGGCCGGCGACACCCGTCAGCTGCTGGCGCCCGATGGCGAGGACGAGCTCTTCGTCATCGGTTCGGGCTCGCAGGGCCATCAGGAACGAGAGGGCCAGGAGGTGGCCCTGCAGGCTGACCTCCTCGGCGATGCGCACCAGGGCCGAGCGCGACCAGTCGGCGAAGCGCAGGTCGTCGACCAGCGGGCCCGAGTAGTCCGACCCGCCCGGCTCGTCGGGGTCGATCGGGTCGAGCTCGACCCGGGCGGCACGGGTCGCGGCGATGCGATGGGCCTGCTCGGGGACCGGGAGCGGAGGGTGCGACTCGTCGATGATCACGTTCCAGGCGCAGTGCGGGGTGCGGTCCGCCGGGCGGCGGGGCGGGCGGTGGATCGGGCGCACCTGGGCCCTCGCGTTGGTGGCGACGGCCGTGGCATCGAAGGTGGGATCCTCGATGTCGTGGCACATGGCCACTACGTACTCGTCGCCCATGGGCTCGACGTCCATCAGCGCACCGCAGTGGTCGAGCCAGAACTCGCCCCGGTCGTGGTGGTGGAGCCGGTAGCGGAAGTCCATGAACTGCGGCGGGGCGCCGACGTCGATCTGCATCCCCTTGAAGATGGTCTCGACGCCGTCACCCTCGAAGGCGAGCGCCCGCTGCATCCGCTTGGTGTAGACGGGGCTGGCGCCCATCCACTCCTCGATGGCGATGTTGCGCATGCCGTCGCGCCCGAAGGCGGCGATGGCATGCGGCATGCCGGCCCGGTCGATGAGGTGGCCGGCCAGCAGGAGCTCGGGCACGAGGACGGCCAGCTGATCGAGCGACAGCTCGCAGAGGGCGGGCGGCCGGGGCATCACCGGAGTGTAGACAGGTGTCCAGGTGAGCGGGGGTGGCCCTCGAATGACCCGTCGATCAGCAACCCGTCGGTCCGGGGAAGGACGAGCCGACCGCTGCGGTTGACCCCCTCGTGGATCCCGACGCGACCGGTCAAACCGCGCCCGAGGTGGTCGTCTACTGGCGGCCGGGGTGCGGCTTCTGCAGCTCGCTGCGGAGGGGGCTCGAGCGGGCCGGCCTGCCCACCCGCGAGGTCGACATCTGGTCCGACCCCGACGGTGCGGCCCAGGTCCGGGCGGCGGCCAACGGCAACGAGACCGTGCCCACGGTCGCGATCGCCGGGCAGTTCCTCGTCAACCCTCCCGCCGGCACGGTGGTCGCGTTGGCCGCCGAGGCCGGCATCGAGGCCACCGCGCCCGAGGAACCGCCTCATCGCGCCCCTTGGAGGCGCTGACTCCGCCGAGCACGGCCCGACGCCGTTGGCCAGACTGGGTGGCGACCAACGGCCAGGGGGCCCCACATGCCGTACAGCTCCGGACGCATCGTCCACGACGCCGACGCCCACATCATGGAGACGCCGACGTGGCTCCGCGACCACGCGGACCCGGCACTGCGCGACCGCATTCCGCCGCTGCGGTACCCGGGAGGCAACGAGCTGCGCCAGACCGGCGACCCGACCGAGCAGCAGGCCGACCTCGCAGTGGCGTTCGACCGCCTCACCGAACGGCACCGGTCCGAGGAGTACCGGGCGGAGGAAGAGGCCGAGATCGTCCGGCGCAAGAACTTCGCCGCCACGGGCGCGTTCCTGGCCGAGGACCGGCCTCGCGCCCTCGACCTGCTGGGGTTCTCCAGCCAGCTCGTGTTCAACACGTTCCACAACCGCCGCCTCCACGACTGGGAGCACGGCGGCGACCTCGACCTGGCCTACGGCACCGCCCGGGCCCACAACCGCGGCATGGTCGAGTTCTGCTCGGTCGACGACCGCCTCCTCCCGTCGTGCTACGTGCCCCTGGTCGACATCGACCGGGCGTCGGCCATGGCCGACGAGGCCATCGCCATGGGCGCCGCCGCCCTGCTCGTCGCATCCGGGTGCCCTCCGGGCCACTCGCCCAGCCACGTGGGCCTCGACGGGGTCTGGGCCCGGGCCCAGGAAGCCGGGATCCCCGTCGTGTTCCACGTCGGCGGCACCGGTGACCTGATCGATCCTGGCTACTTCGACAACGGCCGGCCCGTCCCGCCCGACTTCCACGGCGGGGAGGAGAACTTCCGCTCCGTCGACTACATGGGCATCCCCGGTCCGCCGGCCCAGACCCTCGCCACCATGATCTTCGACGGCGTGTTCGAGCGCTTCGCGGAGCTGCGCGTCGGCGTGATCGAGCAGGGGGCGATCTGGGTGCCGTCGTGGACCCGCCAGATGGAGTCCGCCTTCGAGGCCTTCGGTCGCCACGAGGAGCGCCTGCGGGCCCTGTCGCTCCGGCCGACCGAGTACGTCGCGCGCCAGGTGCGGTTCACGCCGTACCCCACCGAGGACGTGGGCTGGATCACCGAGCAAGCCGGCCCCGACGTGTGCCTCTTCTCCTCGGACTACCCCCACGTCGAGGGCGGGCGCCGGCCCATCGAGCGCTTCGAGGCCAGCCTGGGCGACGCGTCGGAGGAGGTGCGGCGCCGCTTCTACTGCGACAACTTCCGCGACCTCATGGGCACCGCCGCGGCCCTCGCGGCCTGAGGTCCAGACGAGCGAACCTTGGACCGATGTCCGCCACCGAGGTGGTCTTCGGTCCAGAGAACGGCGTAGGCGGGCCGGGGCGGCGGCTCGGCGCACTGGCCTAGGGTCACCGACGACCGGCAGGAGGCGCCGTGAAGTTCGGGATCATCTTCGCCAACACCATGGAGTTCGCCGAGCGCAAGGGCTTGGTCCAGCTCGCCCAGGGGGCCGAGGCCGCCGGCTTCGAGTCGCTGTGGACCGTCGAGCACGTGATCTACCCCGACGGCTACGAGAGCGAGTACCCCTACGACAAGAGCGGGAAGATGGCGATGGCCCCCGAGGTCAACCTGCCCGACCCGCTCGTCTGGCTCACGTGGGTCGCAGCGGTCACCGAGCGCATCGGTCTCGGCACCGGGATCCTCATCCTCCCCCAGCGCAACCCGGTGATCCTGGCCAAGGAGCTGGCCACCATCGACCACCTCTCGGGCGGTCGCATGGAGCTGGGCATCGGCGTGGGCTGGCTCGAGGAGGAGTTCGACGCCCTGGGCGTTCCCTTCGCCCGCCGCGGCGCCCGGACCGACGAGTACGTGGCCGCCATGCGCGCCCTCTGGGACGGGGATCACGCCGAGCACGACGGCGAGTTCGTCCGCTTCGCGGGGGCGAGCGTGAACCCCAAGCCGGTGCGGGGCCGGGTGCCGGTGCACATCGGCGGCCACACCCGCATCGCCGCCGAGCGGGCCGGGCGCCTGGGCGACGGCTTCTTCCCGGGCAAGGGCGACCTGGCCGAGCTCATCGACATCGTCCGCCAGACCGCGGTCGATGTGGGCCGCGACCCTGGGGCCATCGAGATCACCGCCGGTGACGCGGGCGTGATGGGCGACGACCCGCTCGGCGCGGTCGATGAGCTGCGGTCCAAGGGCGTGGACCGCGTGGTCGTGCCGTCGTTCCTCTACCGGCGCGACACCGTGGAGTCCCTCGCCGCCTTCGGCGAGAAGGTCATCAGGCCCAGCACGCTGGCCTGATCCCTCCGATGAGCGAGCACCGCGAGCGAACCACACCACACGGGCCCTCTGACGGCGGAGCCCGCGGAGCCGTCAGCGCTCATCGGGGCCCCTCACCGCCGAGGACGGCGCCCGGCTGTTGCTGCTCGGCGGCAAGCCCTTCGAGGCCGCGCCGATGATGTGGTGGAACTACGTGGCCCGCACGGCCGCTGAGGTGCAGGCCGCCCACGACGACTGGCAGGCGGGCTCCGACCGCTTCGGGTCGGTGGCCAGCACGCTGCCCCGGGTGGCGTCGATACCGCCGGTCGGACTGCGACGCCGGGCGTCGGCGCAGAGGTGAGCCCGCCGTCCTAGCGTTGGGCCCATGTGCCGCAACATCACCACCCTGCGAGGCCTCGAGCCGCCCGCGACCGCAGAGGAGGTCGACGCCGCCGCCCTGCAGTACGTGCGCAAGGTCAGTGGCGTCAGGGCCCCGACCGAGGCCACCAGCGACGCCTTCGACGAGGCCGTGCGCGCCGTCGCCGTGGCCACCGCCGCCCTGCTGGGCGATCTCCCTCCCCGCAAGCAGCCCCCGCCGACAGTGCCGCCGCTACGCCGCCCCGAGGTGCGGGCCCGCCTGGCCGCCGCCGAGGCCCGGGCGCAGTAGCGCCGCCCCGCCCGGTTCTGGTCGCGATCGCCATCGCGCGAAGGACGGGATCCGCGACCAGTTCGAGGGTTCGCTCGGATCCGATGAGGTCCAGTGGGCAGGGCCTCAGAGGGCGATGAGCAGGGCGGGGGCCAGGCAGAGCGCGGCGGCAAAGCCGGCCAGGCGACGGTTCGAGGCCAGGATGCGGCGGGCCACGCCGAGCAGCACCCGGCGCAGCAACGGGTAGGCCGTGATGAGCAGGAAGACGGTCCACACCGTGACCACGGCGGTCACCGCCACCACCACCCGCACGGCCTCCTGGTTGCCGATGAGGATGGCGGCGACGAGCGTGTCGGCCAGGGTCGTGATGTTGGCCCCCGCGATGTAGGGCAACGTGTTGGCCCGACGCAGGTGGCCCTTGGCCACCAGGGGCACCAGGAGGGTGAGCGACACCGACACCGACAAGGTGAGGAGGGTGACGACGCACCCCACCAGGAACATGGGCCACAGGCGCGTGTACCAGCCCTCCGCGCCGTCGCCCAGGCGATCCGGGTGCACCACCGGCAGGGCGCGATCGACGGCCTGGAACCCGAGCAGGAGGATCCCCAAGCCGAGGGGGAAGAGCGTCCACCCCGGGGCCACGTCGGTCACCGCGTCGACGAGCCCACCGAACGCACTGTCGGTGAGCGAGGTGAGCCGGGGCGAGGTGCCGATGTCGACACCGTCGAACGCGCCCCGCTCGAGCAGCACGTAGCCGACGATCGCCCCGGGGACGTAGACGACCGCGGTCATGAGCAGCGACAGCACGCCGATCGACACCGGCGCCCGCCGCCGCCCCTGGTCCTGGTGGCGCAGGGCGTACACCACGCCGACGACCAGGACGACGAACGCAGCACCCAGGCGGGACCCGGTGAGCATGGTGAACGACTGGGTGCGGTCGATGGCCCCGCCGTCGAGCAGCGCGAGCGAGGAGGCCGCCACCGGCGACCCCGAGAGCACCAGGCACGACCCCAACCACCCGAGGCCGAGGGTGCTCCGCGCTTCGTCGGTGAAGATCGAGCCCTCCAGTGAGGGGGTGAGCGCGGTGGCGCCCTCCTTCATCAGGCCCAGGGCGACGACGAAGAGGGCGATCCCCGCCACCAGGTAGGCCACGCGCTGGGGCAGGGGCCGGGCGTGGGCGGCGTCGACCGGGACGACGAGGTCCTCCGAGGGCAGCTCGCGCCCGGTCACATGCGAGGTGGTGGGCTGCCCCCGGCCGGTCATGACGTCTATTCCTATCATGTTGGTGGGTTTGAAAGGAAATAGTCACATTCTCCGCACCGGCACCGCGATCCCGGTGACGCTGCCCTCCACGCCGGGATCGTGCAGGCCGCGGTGCCCGAGGCTGGCCTCATGGACGTCGCCATGGACCCAGGCCGAGGCGCGCGCCGGCAAGGACCGCCGCAGTCTGGCTGCCCTCAAGCGCGACCTCCACACCCCCGCTCTCGCCGCCCGGGCCACGCTCGACGCCTGAGAGTCGCGCCAGGTCCCTCCCCCGGTGCAGGAGGGGCCGAGCCTCGCGAACCCGGCTCGGACGCTGCTCACGCCACGGAGATGCCGGTGCGTACTGCGAAGTCGGCCGCCGCGGCCTCCCACGTCGGGTGCGAGCTGCGGGTCTCTGCGCCCTCCCACACCGCGTCCGGTGCGTCCCGGCGCCACTCGCGCACCTCCGCCCCGCCCACGGCGTGGGCCCACACGTCGGTGGCCCGGTCCGCTCGCCACAGCGCGGCAGTGGGCCCGGTGGGGGCGCCGGAGTGGGTGACCGACACGGCGCAGAGCGCCCGCACGTCATCGCCATCGAGGGTCGGGGCGACCAGGCGGTAGGCGAGGCGGCGTGGCCAGCGACCGTCGCCGACCTCCAACGACCACCGTCCGTCGGCCTCGTCGGTGCGCCTGGACCACTTGCCACGGTGCACCCCCACGACCTCGTCGACACCCGGTCCCGGCACCACCGAGGCGAAGAACGGATCGCAGATCGTGGCGTCGACTACGACGACGGAGTGGAGGTCCACCGGGGGCGAGCCGTCGTCGATGCGGCGCGTGGCGGCCACCCGCACGGGAACCCCGTCGAGCGTCGCCACCAGGGCCGCCATGACCGTGCAGAGCGCCCAGCACGACCACGACGGGGTGGGCCGACCCGAGTTCCGGTCATCGACAATGCGGCGGGCGATCGCCTCGGGATCCGCTCCCGGCGGGACCTCGCCGGCGGCCACCGCCGCCCGCTTGGCGAGGGTGCCGGAAGGGACCTGTTCGGCCAGGGCGCCGACGAGCGCCGTCGCCCCCGTGCCGGGCGCCCACCCGACGAGCGCGGCGAGGTCGCGCGCCACGCCACGGTCGATGAGCCAGGGGCTGCCGGTGCGATTGAGCATCGGTGCAGTCTTCCCCTTTGCGCTCCTCGCCGAGCGGCCACCCAGGTCGAGCTCGTCATCCTTCTCCGCCGAGAAGCCGTACCCCGAAAGGTGATCGGCCGCGGGCGATGCACTTGCGAGCGACCTGGGCCTGAACCTGATCGAAGGTGATCAGGTTCGCTCCGAGGTCCGCGGCCTCAGCGATGATCCAACGGTCGTTCTGACCGATCTTCAGCTTCTCCTTCGACGCAACGGCGCTGATCTCCCCGTACCGAGCGGCCAGGAACACCGATGGATGCCCCGATGTCCACTCGGTCAGCTCCTGGTACATCTCCACGGTTGCGCGGCGCTCGAGGTTCGTCGGGTCCACCTCTCGACCGTGGATGAGCTCGCCCATCACGCCCATGGAACGGGGGAGTCGTCTCTCGACACTCCTGACGATCTCGCGGATGCTCTGATTCTCTCGTTCCATCAGGGAGAGGAACGCACTGGTATCGAGGAGGTAGGTCACTCCTCGACGACCTCCCGCACGCCGCGCTCCGTCTCGATGGTGGCCAGGTCATCTCCATCGAAAAGTGACCTCAGGTCCGAGAGGTCAGGGACCCCGGTGGCATCGAGTCGGCTCAGGAACCTGGCCCCCCAACCGGTCGCTCCGCCGTCCGGCCGGACGGGCTCGATACGGGCGATGCGCTCACCCCGACGAGTCAGATAGACGGCGTCGCCCTGCTCCACTGCCTCGATGACTCGGGACGTGTGGTTCCTGAGGTCCCGAATCCCGAACTCACGGTCGCTCCCCATCCGGCTGTTGTAGCACCTCGACAAACGAGATGCTACAGCCCCGGGCCCGAGCGGCCGGCCTGGCGATCATCACCGGAGAAGCGAGGCCACCAGGGCCGGGGCCAGCCACTGCTCCCACCTCTCGGGCGTCCAGCCCTGGGTGGCCGTGAGCAGGAGGTAGACCTCGATGCTGTTGAGCGCGAAGACGAGATCGGTCGCCTCGCCCACCGAGAGGCCGGGCTTGAGGGCGTGGCGGTCCGCGAGGAGCTGGGCGAAGAGCCCGAACGCGGTGAGGCGCTGGGCTTCGTTGACCGCCCACTGCTCAGCCATCGCCGCGTCGGTGGCCGCCGCGTCGCGGACGACGGGCCACTCGTCCTGGTGCTCTCGTGCTGGCGCTGATCGACACCCTGGCCGATCGCGTGGACCTCGACTTCCTGCACACCGCCGTCGGGCCTGTGATCGGCGGCGCGATCGCGGCGGCCGGCGCCAGGGACGTGACCGCGGCGTTCGAGTCGTTCATGGAAGTCATCTGCGGTCCCGATCACCGCCGCGTGCTCGCTGAGGCGCTCGGCCCGGGCGGCCCGGCCCGGGCCGAGCGCGAGTCCCGGTTCTTCTTCACCGACGAGATCATCGCCATGGCCCAGTGGAACTTCGACGCGAATGTCGCAAGCCACGATCGGGGCACCGACCCTGCTGGTACAGGGAGGCGCCAGCCCGCCACCGGTCCACCGCCTCGTCGCCCGGATCGCCGCCCTGCTCCCGTTCGCCGAGATCGCCACCGTCGACGGCGACGACCACCTCCTCCCCTCCGCAGCCCGTCCGCCCTGGCGCACCTGGTCGCCGAGTTCGTCACCGGCGTGGCGGCGCGCTCGACACCCACGTCCGCCCAACAGTCGTACCCGTCCGGGCATCACCCTCGTGACGCGGCGACGTGACGCCCTGGCCCTGCCCCTGGAGGTTCACCTTGATGGCCGGGCGCCTCGCCTGTCGACCGGTGACGTTCGCGTCGTGCCGCCTGGGCCGCTCCGCCCAGTCAAGGGCGCGACCGGCACGCCGGATCCACTCGTGACGGGCGCCTCAGCAGGCGGGGCCGGCCTCGGCGCCCGACCCCGGGCGGACCCGGTGGAGGATGGCGCTGGTGGGGAAGACGGTGAGCGTCTCGCCGGCGTCGGTGACCGTTGCGGTGCCGTCGACGAGGAGGCTGTGCTTGGCGTCGCTCGCGTCGGTGGGCCACAGCAGCGTGACCTCGGGGTGATCAGCGACGTTGGCCACGGTCTTGCGTCCGGCGCCCACGACGATGGTCCCGTCGCCGACCGCCGGGGTCACCGAGACCACGTGAGGACGCTCGCGCCCCATGGTGACGAGGTAGGCCGTTGCCTCGCGATTGGCGATCCGGGCGGCCACGTCGTCCAGCTCGACCTTGATGCTCATGGTGCCATGGTCGCGCCTGGGCGAGGCATCCGCCGGAGAGGCGATGACCCACCGCCGGGGTGGCGGAGGCACACTCGGACCCACGCAACGACGAGGATGACACCGACATGGACCACGTGAAGCTGGGCGGCACCGGGCTCGACATCTCCCCCATCTGCCTCGGGTGCATGAGCTACGGCGTGCCCGACCGAGGCGCCCACGAGTGGAGCCTGGGCGAGGACCGGGCCCGCCCGTTCATCCAGCGGGCCGTCGAGGCCGGCATCAACTTCTTCGACACCGCCAACGTCTACTCCGACGGCACCAGCGAGGAGATCGTCGGCCGGGCGCTGGGCGACTTCGCCCGCCGTGACGAGATCGTGCTGGCGACCAAGGTCCACGGTCGAATGCGGCCGGGACCCAACGGGGGCGGGCTGTCGCGCAAGGCGATCCTCACCGCGATCGACGCCAGCCTCACCCGGCTCGGCACCGACCACGTCGACCTCTACCAGATCCACCGGTGGGACCCGACGGTGCCCATCGAGGAGACGATGGAGGCCCTGCACGGTCTGGTCAAGGCGGGCAAGGCGCTCCACATCGGAGCCTCGTCGATGGACGCCTGGCAGCTCTCCAAGGCCCAGCACGTGGCCGATGTCAACGGGTGGACCCGCTTCGCCACCATGCAGGACCACTACAACCTGCTCTACCGCGAGGAGGAGCGCGAGATGCTGCCGCTGTGCCTCGACCAAGGCGTCGGCGTCATCCCCTGGAGCCCCCTGGCCCGCGGCCGCCTGACCCGCCCGTGGGACGAGACGACCACCCGCTCGGAGAACGACGCCTTCGGCCGTGCGCTCTACCGCGACGGCGATCGGACGATCGTCGAGCGGGTGGCCCGGGTGGCCGGGGCCCGGGGCGTGCCCATGGCCCAGGTCGCGCTGGCGTGGGTCTCATCGCACCCGGCCATCTCGGCGCCGATCGTCGGGGCGACCAGGCCCGAGCACCTCGACGACGCCCTGGCCTCGTTGTCGGTCGCGCTCACGCCCGAGGAGATCGCCGAGCTGGAGGAGCCCTACACCGCCCACCCCGTCTCGGGCCACCAGCGGGCCAAGACGCCCCGCTGAGCCCGATGTGAGTGCTGACCTGACCATCCACCACCCGGCGGAGGGCGCCCCTCACCGACAGAACGGGTGGCCTTTCGGTGCCGAAGCCGCCGAAAGCGCTCAGAACACCCCCATCGGCAGCTCAAGGGTGGACCATGTACATCGCCCGATGCGCGCGTTCTGAGCGTCAGGGGCAGCGGGCGACGAGCAGGGCGACGTCGTCCTGCCACCCCGACGCGGGCCGCATGGCCGCGAGGAGACGGTCGCACAGCGCTGCGGGCCCGGTCGCCCCGGGAGCACCCGCCGACGCCGCCCGACGCAGACGCTCGAGCCCGTCGGTGAAGGTGGCTCCCCCCGCCTCGAACAGCCCGTCGGTGAAGAGCACGACGGTGTCGCCCGAGGACAGGTGCACCAACCCGGGGTCGGGGACCGTCGGTGCGACCAAGCCGATGTTCACCGGCGGGCGGCGGCCGCCCTCGAGGAACGTGGCCGAGCCGTCGGCTCGGACGAGGATCGGCGGCGGGTGTCCGGCACTCACATAGGTGAGCTCCCGGCTCGGCGCGTCCCACGACAGGAAGGCGACGGTGGCGAAGCGGTCGAAGTCCTGCTCGAGCATGAGGCTGTCGAGCTCGGCGAGGGCGTCGATCGGGTGGGCGGCCTGCAGGGCCAGCAGGTGCAGGTAGTGGCGCACCTGGGCCATCACCGCCACCGCGCCGACGTCGTGGCCGCACACGTCACCGATGATGAACGTGGTGCCCTCGCTGTCGTGGCGGATCACGTCGTACCAGTCGCCGCCGATGCCGGCGGCGTCGTTGCTGACCTCGAAGCGCACCGACGTCACCAACCCGGGCACGTCGGGCAACACGCGGGGCAGGAGCGAGCGCTGGATCACGTCGATGACCTGGTGCTCGCGGGCCCGGGCCCCCTGGAGGTCGACCCGGGCCGTCTCGGCCTCGATCCAGGCCTGCTCGGCATCGGCCCGGGCGTGGCGCTCGGCGCGAAGGGCCTGGCGGAGCTGCACCTGGTCGGCCGCGGCCCGGGCCAGCACCCGGAGGGACTCGACCTGGGGCGTTGACCAGGTCCGGGGTCGCTCGTCGACCACGCCCAGGGCGCCGAGCACCTGGCCGGCGGCGTCACGCACCGGGAACCCCGCCCACGCCACGGCAGCACCAGCACGGAGGTCAGGGTCGTCCGCGGTGCGGGGGTCGGTGCTCACATCGCTGATGATCACCGGCTCACCGGTGCCGACGACGAGCTTGCAGAACGAGTCCTGCACGGCCCGCCCCCGCTCGGCGTCGGTGGGCAGCCCGAAGGCACCGGCGAACCAGGTGCGCTCGGCGTCGACGACGGTGAAGACGGCGAAGGGTGCCTCCAGCAGCCCCGCGGCGGCGGCGGCCAGCTCGTCGAAGGCCGCCTCCCCGGTGCGGCCCGTCAGCCCGGTCTCGGCCACAGCCCGCAGCCGAGCCTCGTCGCGGACCGGACCTCCCGTCATCGTCTGCACGCGGCACCCTACGTCGGAACCCCTCGGCGGCGCCCGAGTCTCGTCGCCTTTCACCCGAAGAGGTGAGGTCCCGGCCAGGAGGGGTCCGAGGGTGCTCGTGGGCCGGGCTCCGCAGTAGTTTCGGCGCGGATCACGCCGCCGCCGACCCCAGGGTTCCCATGACACTCGCCGTCCACGTGGACGACCTCCGCAAGGATCTCGTCCTGATCTCACTCGACGGGGCCGTCGATGCGGCCACGGCCACCCAGGTGAAGGAGGCGCTCGAGCCCTTCGCCACCCGACCGTCGGTGATCGTGGTGCTCGACTTCGAGGCTCTGACCTTCATCGACTCCGCGGGCCTGGGCACCCTCATCGCCACCCAGCGGCACCTCCGCGAGGTGGGCAGCGAGCTGCGCCTCACCCGCGTCCCGTCGCACGTCCAGCGGCTGCTGCAGATCACCGCCCTCGACCAGGCCCTGCCGATCCACCACTCGTCGCTCGACGAGGAGGAGTAGCCGACAGGTCAGACCCCGACCGACCGGGAGATCGTGATGGTCCGGTCCGGCGGCAGGCCGAAGTAGGCCGCCGCAGGGGTGGCGTTGCGGGTGAGGAACACGAAGAGGTGCTCCCGCCACGTGGCCATGCCCTTGTCGCGCGTGACCGAGAGCGACTCGGCCCCGAGGAAGAACGCCGAGGTGGACGGGTCGACGCGCAGCCTCGACGCCGCGCCCTGCCGGAGCCCCTCGAGGGCGTCAGGGTCCTCGATGAAGCCGTAGCGCAGCACGACCTGGGAGATGCCCTCGCCCAGCGAGGTGACCGTCGCCCGCTTGGCCGGCAGCACCCGCGGCGTCAGGGCCGTCTCGATCGACAGCACGACGACCTGCTCGTGGAGCACGTCGTTGTGGCGCACGTTGGCGATCAGCGCCGGCGGGGTCAGCCCCGGCGTGGAGAAGAGGTAGACCGCAGTGCCCGGCACCCGTCGGGGCGGGTGGGTCGAGGCGTGGAGCCCGTCGATGTACTTCGCCAGGGAGATGTCGTTGCGCCGCACCCGATCGGCGACGATGCGCCGCCCGGTGTGCCACGTGGTCATGAGGGTGAACATCCCGGCCGCCACGACCAGGGGGAACCAGCCCCCGGCGGGGATCTTGAACAGGTTCGCCCCGAAGAACGCACCGTCGACCACGAGGAACGCACCGCAGAGCGCCATCGCCGGGGGCTTGGTCCAACGGAACTTCTCGCGCAGAACGACGTAGAACAGCAGGGCGGTGATGACCATGGTCGACGTGACGGCCACCCCGTAAGCGGCCGCCAACCGGGCCGACGAGCCGAAGCCGATCACCAGGGCGATGCACGCCCCCATCAGCGCCCAGTTGATGACCGGCAGGTAGACCTGCCCGAAGGCGTCGGCCGACGTGTGGCGGATCCGGTGCCGAGGTGCGTACCCCAGCTGGATGGCCTGCATGGTCAGGGAGAACACGCCCGAGATCAGAGCCTGGGAGGCGATGACGGTGGCCACCGTGGCCAGCACGACCATGGGATACAGCCCCCACTCCGGCGCCATGCGAAACAGCGGCGAGTCGATCGCCTCGGGCTCCTCGAGCAGCAGCGCGCCCTGGCCGAAGTAGTTGATCACCAGCGCCGGCAGTACCAGGACGAACCAGGCCATCTGGATCGGGCGGCGGCCGAAATGGCCCATGTCGGCGTAGAGGGCCTCGCCCCCGGTGACCACGAGGAACATCGCCCCCAGGGCCAAGAAGCCGGTGAACGCGTTGGCCTGGAAGTAGTAGACCGCGTTGATCGGGTTGACCGCCGTGAGCACCCCGGGGTTCCGGGCGATCTGGGTGAGGCCGAGCACCGTGAGGGTGAGGAACCAGACCGTCATCACCGGACCGAACACCCGGCCGATGGCGGCGGTGCCCCGACGTTGGAACGCGAAGATGCCGATCAGGATGACCACCGCGATGGG
>NZ_DATLXO010000184.1:0-29720 GCF_035575815.1 Iamia sp. | reverse complement strand
CTCGAGGAGAGCGTGCGCACCGCCATGGCGTCAGCCGAGGAGCTGGCCCAGCTCTCGCGCCGCCAGCGCGCCGTCTCGCGCGCCGACTGAGAGCCGGTGGTCTACAGGATGTGGAAGCTGATGCCGTCGTGTTCGGCGGCGGCGCGTAGAGCGGGGCCGACATCGCTTCCCGCGACGGCTATCGCCGCGCCGAGCTGGTGAGCTGCGGTCAGCGCCTCCACCATCGCCGCCGACAGATGATGGCCGAGGGCTCGGTGCCGGCGCTGCATCTCTGCCATCGGCCAGGCGATCTGTCGGAGGTGAAGCACCTCGATGTCGTCGGGGAGCACAGTGAGCTGCGCACGGAACTGCGCTTGGAGCTCTGCAGGGAGACCCGCGACAGGGGCGGATAGCTTGCCGGCAGCGCGTGGATCGGCGAAGGAGCTGCTGAGTCGGAACAACCACAGGCCGGTTGTGGCCAGGTCCGATGCGATGCCACCGAGGTCGCGAGGCTGCTCGCCGGTGAGCACATCGCGCAGAAGGTGATCATCGACGACGACCGTGCTCATTCAGGTGGTGTCGAGGTCGCTGTCGTCGAGGTCCGCCACGAACTCACGGTGCTGCTCCGCGGTCAGGGCATCGGCGAGGAGACGCTGTCGTCCACCGGGCGGGAGCAGCACGACGACGTCGCCGAGATCGATCACCGTCACCCGTCCGCCCTCGATGAGGCCCCACCGGTGGCGAACCGCGGCAGGGACGGACATCTGGCCGCTACTCGAGACCAGGAAATCTGCTGCTGTCGTCATGGGCTCGCACTCCGTTCACTTGGTGAGCTGCGACTCTACCAAGTGCCTACTGGAGGCCGGCGTTGAGCTTGTCGAGGGCGTCGTCCTCGGTGACGTCGAGGGCGAAGCTGAGCTCGGAGACGAGGATGCCCCGGGCCCGCTCCAGCATCGACTTCTCGGCCGTGGAGAGGCCCTTTCCCGCCTCGCGGAGCGCGAGGTTCCGGACCACCTCGGCGACCTGGTAGACGTCGCCGGACTTCATCTTCTCCTGGTGGTTCTTGAACCGGCGGCTCCAGTTGGCGGGCTCGCGCACGTCGCGCTTGCCGATCAGGCGGAACAGGTCCTCGACATCCGAGCGGCTGATGGGCGGCCGCATGCCGACCTCTTCGGCCTTGTCGACCGGCACCCGCAGGGTCAGCTCACCGTGCACCATCTGGAGCACGAGGTACTCGCGCTTCTCGCCGAAGGCCTCGATCTTCTCCTTCTTCTTGATCACCGCGGCACCGTGGTGCGGGTAGACGACGCGGTCTCCGACCTTGAAGGTCACGCTGGGGGCTCCTGGGGGGTCGAACGGCGAGAGCGGGCACGACGGGCCGTGTCCAGCCTGTACGCAACGCACCATTGTGCCACCTGATTGGTCGCGATCCTCAGTCCGTGTGGACCGCGACGGGGAGGTGGCGCCCGTCGGCCAGCGGTTCCCACCCGAGTCCCACCGGGTCGCCGACGCGGACCGCCCACGGGTCATCGGCGGCGACGGCCAGCATCATGCGCACGCCGTCGTCGAGGTCGACGAGCGCGACGGCGTAGGGTGCCCGGTCGGCGAGGGCGGGGTGGGCGGCGCGGGGCTGCACCGACACCGCGTGCACGACAGCCCGCCCCTCCGACGGGCGCCAGTCGATGTCGGAGCCCAGGCACCGGGGGCAGAAGCCGCGGGGATACCAGTGGGGCTCGTCGCAGGCGGCGCACCAGGGCAGCACCAAGCGCTGCTGGCGGGTGGCGGCCCAGAACGGGGCACCGGCCACCGACTCCGGGGGCACGGGCCGCTCCGGCGTGGTCGTCGTTCGCTCGCGGCGCTCGCCCGGTCTCACCGGTGCTCGCGAGCTGGTCGCTTCTGCGCCCGAGTCGACCGCAGGGCGCACCGGTGAGCGCGGAGGCTTCCGCAGGCTCCGCCGCCAGAGAGCCCGTGCTGTCTGGTTCGCTCGCGGCGCTCGATCATTGGTGCACCACCTCGGCGTGGGACACATCCGATCGGGTTCGCATCGCCGGGCACCAATGAGCGCTGACGGCTCCGCACGCTCCACCGTCAGAGAGCCCGTGCCCTCGGGTTCGCTCGCTGCGCTCGCTCACCGGGTGGCCTCGGAACCGAGGATGACGGTCGCCATGGCCGAGAGGACCCCGCCGGAGCCGTGGGCGAGGGCGACCTCGGCGCCGGGCACCTGACGGTCGCCGTTGTCGCCCCGCACCTGGCGGGCGGCCTCGACGAGCAGGAACATGCCGTACTGGCCGGGGTGGGTGTAGGCCAGGCCCCCGCCGTTGGTATTGGCCGGGAGCGACCCACCGGGGCGGAGCGGTCCGTCGGCCACGAAGGCCCCGCCCTCGCCCTTGGGGCAGAAGCCCAGGTCCTCGAGGGCCAACAGCACGGTGATGGTGAACGAGTCGTACAGCTCGACCACGTCGACGTCGGCCGGTCCCAGCCCGGCGACGGCGTAGGCGTCGCGCCCGGAGATCACCGCCCCGGTCTCGGTGAGCGTCGGCATCTGGCTGATCATCGAGTGGGTGTGGCCGGTGCCGGCACCGAGGACGTAGGCCGGCGACCGCCGCAGGTCGCGGGCCCGTTCGGCGGAGGTGAGGACCACGGCCCCGGCGCCGTCGGTGACGAGGCAGCAGTCGAGCTTGTGCAGCGGCGATGCCTCCATCGGCGACCCGAGCACGTCTGTGACGGTGATGGGCTCCTGCAGGCGGGCCCGGGGGTTCATCGTTGCCCACTCCCGGGTCTGCACCGCGATCTCGGCCAGCTGCTCGGAGGTGGTGCCGTAGTCGTGCATGTGGCGGCTGGCGGCGAGGGCGTAGGCGCCCATCGGCATGCGCAGACCGTGGGGCAGCTCCCACTCCGCGGCGGGGGTGGCGCCCGTGGTCGAGCGGCTGCGCCACCCGCCCCGTCCGGACTTGTGGTCCGACCGGGGCGTCGCGGCGTACACGACGACGACGACCTCGCAGAGCCCGAGGGCGATGGCCGCCGCCGCGTGGTGGACGTGGATCTCGAAGCTCGATCCGCCGGTCTGGGTCGAGTCGGTCCACCGGGGGGTGATGCCCAGGCGCTCGGCCAGCTCCAGGCTCGGCGCCCAGCCCAGACCGTTGTTGATGCACAGCCCGTCGACCTCGGCCAGGGTGAGCCCGGCGTCGTCGAGGGCTTCGCGCACCATCCGGGCCTCGATCTCGGTGACGGTGCCCTCGAGCATGCCGGACCGGTCGGCGGCGTCGGCCACCCCGACGATGGCGGCGGCGGCACGGAGGGGGTGGGCGGGCACGGGTGCGATCCTGTCAGGAGCGACCGACGCTGTCGAACCTCGCACGGTGTGTGCAACTTCCTACTCGAGGGCGTAGCCTCACCGCCGTGGTCGACTCATCTGCCTCGAGCGTCAACGCGCCCGCTCACCTCCCGGATGACGAGAGCGGGGCCGGCGTCGAGGGGGAACCGCTCATGTCGGGCCTGAACCCCTTCGCCCCCGGCTTCTACGACGACCCCTACGGGCAGTACCGGGACCTGCGCGAGAACGACCCGGTGCACCACTCTCCCATGGGGCTGTGGTTCCTGTCCCGGTGGGCTGACTGCCACCAGGTGCTGCGCCTCGGGGGCACCAGCGTCAACGAGGCCAACGCCGTGATCCGGGACCGTACCGACGCGCTCGAGGCCGCGGCCCGCGAGCGGGGCGCTCGTCGCAGCCGCTCGATCCTCGGCACCGACCCCCCGGACCACACCCGCATCCGCAAGCTGGTCTCCAAGGCCTTCACGCCTCGCACCGTCGCCCGCCTCGAGTCGCGCGTGGCCGAGGTCGCGGATGAACGGATGACCGCGGCGGCGGCCGTCGGTGGGACCGTCGACCTCATCGCCGAGCTGGCCTTCCCCCTGCCGTTCCAGGTGATCCACGAGATGTTGGGCATGCCCGACTCGATCGACAAAGGCCACCTGCGCTCGCTGTCACAGACCGTGACCCAGGTGCTCGACCCGGTGCTGGCCATGGTCCACGCCGATGAGATCTTCGCCGCCAGCGAGCAGCTGCAGGTGCTCATCGCCGAGGCGGTGGCCTGGAAGCGGGCGAACCCGGGCGACGATCTGCTCACCGGCCTGGTGCAGGCCGAGGACGACGGGGCCACCCTCAGCGACGAGGAGCTTGCCGACAACGTCACCCTGCTGTACCTCGCCGGCCACGAGACCACCGTGAACCTCATCGGCAACGGCCTCCTCGCCCTGCTGCGCCACCCCGACCAGGCCACCCTGCTGCGCAACGACCCAGGACTCGACCAGGGCGCCATCGAGGAGCTGCTCCGCTACGAAAGCCCGGTCCAGTTCTCGCGGCGCATCGCGCTCGAGCCGATCGAGGTCGCCGGTGCGACAGTCGGCCCCGGCGAGATCATGCTCACCGGGCTCGGCGCCGCCAACCGCGACCCGGCCAAGTTCGGCCCCACGGCCGAGGAGCTCGACATCACCCGGGCCGACGCCCATCACCACATCTCCTTCGGCAGCGGGGTCCACCATTGCCTCGGCGCCGCGCTGGCCCGCCTCGAAGGGCGCCAGACCATCCCCCGCCTGCTGCGCCGCTTCCCCGAGCTGGCCCTCGCCACCGACGACATCGATTGGAACGGGCGCATGGTGCTCCGCGGCGTCGCCCACCTCCCCGTCGAGCTCGGACCCGACACCCACGCCGCCTGACCGTCGGCCCCAGCGAAGGTGACTGGGAGCGGGTACGAGCACACCGACCCACGGCCGTCCGGCTACCACACTCGTCACGAGCGCCGCCCGCCTGATGCCCTGTCGGTGCCCTACGCCTCGTTCGAGCTGGCCGTCGGTGACCTCATCGGCGGGGACCGGAGCGGAACGAGGTAAGAGGTCCGAGGGCGGGCTCAGCGGGGTCGGGATCGAGGCGCGAGGGTGAGCGAGAGGCCCGGGGGGGCCGGCGGGGTCAGACGTCGAGGAAGCGGCCGACGGCGAAGCCCGAGCCCAGGGCACCGATGGCCACACCGACGAGCACCAGGGGCACCGACGTGCCGACCACGGTGGCGATGGTGAAGTCGAAGTTCTGGAACAGCTCGAAGTACTGGTTCTCGGCCAGGGCGCCGAAGAGCACCACGTTCAGCCCGAGCAGCAACCCGACCGCGAGCGCGCCGCCGAGCAGGGCCTGGACCACCCCTTCGAGGATGAACGGCACCCGGATGAACCAGTTGGTGGCACCAACCAGCTTCATCACCTCGATCTCGCGCCGCCGGGCGAACATGGCGGTGCGGATCGTGTTGTAGATCAACAGCACCGACACCCCTGCGCTGACCGCGGACGCGAACAGCACTCCGAAGTTCAGCTTCTCGGTGAGCTCCTGGATCGCCCGTATCGCCTCGGTGGCGCTCTCGACCTGCTGCACCCCCGCCTCACGCTCATAGATGCCGCGCAGGGCCACCACGGATTGGAAGTCGGGGTTGGTCGGCTCGACCCGGAACGACGTCGGTACGTCGCCCTCGCGGAGCAACCGCAGCATGGTGGGCTGATCGGCGAAGAGGTCCTGGGCCTCCTCGAAGGCCTCGCGCTCATCGACGTAGGCGAACTCGCTGACCTCGGGGTTGCGGTCGAGGGAGGTCTGAATGGCGGCGCGCTGCTCGCCGGAGATCGCGGGGTCGAGGAAGATGATCAGCTCGACGTCGCCCCGGAACTTCCCGGCCAGGTTGTTGGTGCCCTCGCGGACGAGCAGGGCGACCCCCGCGAGGGTGAGGGCAATGGCGACGGTGATGATCGACGCAAGCGTCAGGGTGGGGTTGCGACCCAGGTTCTGGGTCGTCTCCCGGGCGACGTAGCCGGCGTTGAGGGCCATGGGTGGTCGTCCCTACTCGTAGACGCCGCGCGCCTGGTCGCGGACGATCGTGCCCCGGTCGAGCTCGATCACCCGTCGGCGCATGGTGTCGACGATGCTGCGGTCGTGGGTGGCCATCACCACGGTCGTGCCGGTGCGGTTGATGCGGTCGAGGAGGCGCATGATGCCCACCGAGGTGGCCGGGTCGAGGTTGCCGGTGGGTTCATCGGCGAGGAGGATCAGCGGCCGGTTGACGAACGCCCGGGCGATCGACACCCGCTGCTGCTCACCGCCGGAGAGCTCGTTGGGGTAGTTCTTCTGCTTCTTGGCCAGGCCGACGAGCTCCAGGATGGCGGGGACCTGGGTCTTGGTGACGTGGCGGGGCCGGCCGATGACCTCGAGGGCGAAGGCCACGTTCTCATAGACGTTCTTGTTCAGCAGCAGCTTGTAGTCCTGGTAGACGCTGCCGATGTTGCGACGGAGGTAGGGGATCTTCCACGAGCTGAGCTCGCCGATGTCCTTGCCGGCCACGTAGATGCGCCCGGCCTGGGGGCCCTCCTCGCGGTTGAGCAGCCGCAGCAGGGTGGACTTGCCCGACCCCGACGGGCCCACGAGGAACACGAACTCGCCCTTGCCGATCTCGAAGGACCCGTCCTTCACGGCGACGACGTCGCCCTTGTAGACCTTCGTGACGTTCTCGAGCTTGATCATGCGGCGGTGGCACCTCGGCGGGCCGTGGGGTCGGGGCGCCGACGGTCACGACGGCGGTCGCGGCCGGTGGGCCGACGGGAATGTTACCAACGCGTGACGCCGGATCCGGTGCATGGTCGGTGGCTGTGACGCCCCTCACACGGCGGTGGCGACGCCGGGCAGCGCAGCTCAGGCCAGCTCCTCGGCCCGGCGCCAGCGCAGGTACGCCTCCATGAACGGGTCGAGGTCGCCGCCGAGCACGGCGTCGACCGTGCCGGTCTCGTGCTCGGTGCGCAGGTCCTTGACCATCTGGTACGGCTGAAGGACGTAGGAGCGGATCTGGCTGCCGAAGCCGACCGAGCTCTGCTCGCCCCGGATGGCCGAGAGCTCCTCCTCGCGCTTCTGGCGCTCGAGGTCGGCCAGCTTGGCGGCCAGGTACTTCATGGCCCGGTCCTTGTTCTGGTGCTGGCTGCGCTCGTTCTGGCACGACACGACGATGCCGGTGGGCAGGTGCGTGATGCGCACCGCGGAATCGGTCACGTTCACGTGCTGGCCGCCGGCGCCCGACGAGCGGTACACGTCGATGCGGAGGTCCTTGTCGTCGATGACGACGTCGGCGAGGTCCTCGAGCAGCGGGGTGACCTTGATGGCCGCGAACGCGGTCTGGCGCTTGCCCTGCGCGTTGAACGGGCTCATGCGCACCAGGCGGTGCACACCGTGCTCGGAGCGCAACAGCCCGTAGGCGTTGCGCCCCTTGACCAGGAACGACGCCGAGGAGATGCCTGCCTCAGAGCCCTCCGACACGGCATCGACCTCGGTGTCCAGGCCCTTGCGCTCGGCCCACCGCAGGTACATCCGCAGCAACATGTTGGCCCAGTCCTGCGCGTCCGCGCCGCCCTCGCCCGACTGGACCTCGACGAGGCCGTCGAAGGCGTCGTGCTCCCCGGTGAAGAGACTCCGCAGCTCGAGCGCGGAGAACTCGGCCGACACCGAGGCGATGCCCTCGGCCACCTCGGGCTCGAGGGACTCGTCGCCTTCCTCCCGGGCCATCTCGGCGAGGGTCTCGGCGTCGGAGATCCGCTCCTCGAGCGCCTCGTAGAGCGAGATGTCCTCGACCAGCGAGGAGAGCTCGCCGGTGACCGAGCGCGCCGCCTCGGGATCGTCCCAGAGGTCAGGTCGGGTGGCCTCGGTCTCGAGCTCGGCCCGCCGGTCGCGAAGGTCGTCGATGCGCAGGTACTGGCGCGCCTCGGCCAGCGAGGTGCGGAGGCGGGCGAGGTCGTCGGAGAAGTCGCGCATGGCCCGACGACGTTACCTGCCGTCCGTGTCGGCCCCGGGGGCCCACCCCCGAAGTGGCGCGGAGAACGGGTGCCAGGACACCCAGAAGCCGTACCAGTTCGACCGAACCGCCGAAGTGGCGGGGAGAACGGGCGCTAGGGCACCCAGGACGCGTACCAGTTCGATGCTCGGAGGGTCGGAACTGGTGGGTCTCGGACACCTCGACATCGGTACCGTCCCGGCGGCATGGCTGCGGCTCGTTCCTCCGCGCCCCGGGACGGGGCCCGGCTCCTCCTCGGGGAGCTGCGTCCCGAGCGTCGCGCCCTGGTCCTGCTCGGCGTCGTGCTCCTCGTCGCCGTCGGGCTCCCCGTCGGCGCCCAGCTGCTGCTCGGGCGCTTCGTCGACGAGGCCGCGGACGGGGCGTCGGCCGGGGCCCTGACGACGATCGCCGCCACCTTCGGCGCCCTGCTGCTCGTGGCCAACGTCCTGCAGCTGGCGGTGACCGCCCTGGCCGTGCGCCTGGCGTGGCGCATCGGCAACCGCCTGCGGGTCGACCTGTGCCGCCACGCCCTGGCCCTCGACCTGACCTGGCACGGCGAGCACAGCGCCGGCGAGGTCATCGAGCGGGTCGACGGCGACATCGAGGCCGTCACCAAGTTCGCGTCCGCGGCGGTGCTGCAGGTGGTGGGCAACGTGGCCGTGCTCGTCGCCGTCGGCGGGGTCGCGCTGATCATCGAGTGGCGGGCCGGCCTCGTGCTGCTCATCACCGTCGGCGTCGCCCTCGCCGTGCTGGTGCGGGTGCGCAGCCTCGCCGTGCCCTACCACGACGCCGAGCGCGAGGTGCTGGGCCGCCTCTACGGCGACCTCGAGGAGCGCCTCGGCGGGCTGGAGGACATCCGGGCCAACGGAGCCGGCCCCTGGGCCGTCGACCGCCTGCACCGCAGCTCGGCCCGGTGGTGGCGCGCCGCTCGCCAGGCCTCGCTCCGAGGCGAGGGCGGCTACGCCAGCACCGGCATCACCTTCGCCGTCGGAACCGCGGTGACCCTGGGCGTGGCCGCCGTGCTCGCCGGCAACGGGCAGGTCACGCTGGGCACCGTCCTCGTGCTCTTCCGGTTCGTGCAGATGGTGCAGGCCCCGCTCGAGCGCATCGGCGAGCAGCTCAGCGAGTTCCAGAAGGCCGTCGCCGGCGTGCGCCGCGCGGCGCGCCTGCTCGGGACGCCGGTGGGCATCGTGGGCGGCGACCAGGAGCTGCCCGCCGGTCCCCTCGCCATCGACCTGCACCGGGTCACGCTGCGCTACGCCGGCACCCCCGGGACGGACCCGGACCACGCCGGCGCCGAGGACCACGACCCCCGCCTCGCCCTGCGCGACGTGGATCTGCACCTGGCGCCGGGCACCAGCCTGGGCGTCGTCGGGCGCACCGGCAGCGGCAAGACCAGCCTGGGCCGCCTACTGGCGCGGTTCTGGGACCCGTCCGACGGGTCGGTGCGCGTCGGGGGCGTCGACCTCCGCGAGGCCGATGCGGCGTCGCTGCGCCGGCGCGTCGCGATCGTCACCCAGGAGGTCGAGGTCCTGCGGGCGACGCTCCGCGACAACCTCACCCTGTTCGGCGCGGTCGAGGCCGACGATGCCCGGCTCGCCGCCGCCCTCGCGGATGTCGGCCTCGACGGGTGGCTCGCCGAGCTCCCCGAGGGCCTGAGCACGGCCCTCGACGGCACGACGCGCCTCTCGGGGGGCGAGGCCCAGCTGCTGGCCTTCGCCCGCGTGCTGCTCGCCGACCCGGGCCTGGTGGTCCTCGACGAGGCGACCAGCCGCCTCGACCCGGCCACCGAGGGGCGGGTGCAGGCCGCCACCCGTCGCCTCCGGGAGGGCCGCACCTTGGTGGTCATCGCCCACCGGCTGGCCACCACCCGAGACCTCGACGAGGTGTGCGTCGTCGACGACGGCCGCATCGTCGAGCACGACGCTCGGGCCGTGCTGGCCGCTGACGACTCCAGCCACTACGCCCGCCTCGTGGCCGCCGGTCGTCGCGCCCCGATCGGCAGCGGTCCGGGAGGGGTCCGATGACCGCCGCGACGGCACGCCGAGAGGCACGGGTGCAGCGCCGCTCGACGGGTGACGGCTTCCGCCTGGCCGGGCGGATCCTGCGGCGCGACCCGGGGGCGTGGGCTCTGTCCGCCGCCGGGTGGGCGGTGTTCCACGGGCTTCCCGTCGCCACCGGCTACGCCCTCAGCCTGGTGCTGAACGCCATCTCCGACGGCGCCGACGGCGACGGCCCGTGGACCGCCATCGGCCTGCTGGCCGGCTTCGAGGTGGCCCGCTGGACCATGTTCCTGGCCCTGGTCGTGCAGTGGCACGGGGCCTGGGTGGGCTGGCACACCGCGCCCCGGATGGCCCTGCTCGACTCTCTGGTGTCGGACCCAGGGCCCGTCGCCGGTCGCCTGCCCGGCGCACCGGGGGAGGCCGTCAGCCGCTTCCGCGACGACGCCCAGGACATGGCCCTCGTGCTCGATGTCTGGCTCGACGTGCTCGGCACCGCCCTGGCGTCGATCGCCGCGGTCATCGTGTTGCTCACCGTCGACTGGCGCCTGGCGCTCACCGTCGCCCTCCCGGCGGCGGTGGTCATGGCCCTGGCCCACGCCCTGGGACCGCTGCTGCGGGGCTGGCGCCGCGACGCCCGCGAGGCGACCGCCGTGGTCACCGGGTTCGTGGGGGACACCTTCGGCGCCATCGGATCGGTGAAGGCGGCCGGGGCCGAGCCCGCCGTCGTCGGCCGCTTCGCCGCCCTGGGCCACGACCGGGCCACCCACGCGGCGCGCGACGAGGTCGGCACCCAGCTGCTCTACACGCTCTCGGGCACGACCGCCGATGTGGCCCTGGCCATCGCCCTCGTGGTCGCCGCGCCGGCCGCCTCGCGGGGCGACATCTCGGTCGGCGACCTGGGGCTGGTCGCGGCGTACGCCACCGTGCTCGCCGGGCTCCCCCGCTTCGTCGGTCGCCTCGGCGCGTACCACCGCCAGGCCGACGTCTCCGCCGACCGCCTGGCACGACTGCTCCCCCCCGACCGCCGCACCCTCGGTGCGGTGGCCGGGCACCAGGAGCTGGCGCTGCGCGCGCCCCGTCACCGGCCCGCCGACGACGCGGTCGGCCCGGCCCCCGGTGCCGAGGACCCGGACGTCCCGTTGCGGCGCCCGGCCGACGCCACCTCGCGCCACCCGTCGCACGCCCACGGCCCCCTCACCGGGCTCACGGCGCGCGGCCTGACCGTGCGCCACGGCTCCCAGATCGCGCTCGACGGCATCGACCTGCGCGTCGGCCCCGGCGAGGTGCTCGCCGTCACCGGCCCGGTCGGGTCGGGCAAGTCGAGCCTGCTGCGCGCCCTGCTCGGCCTCGTCCCCGCCGAGGGCAGCCTCGAGTGGGACGGCGACGTCGTCGACGACGCCTCGCGAGTGATGGTGCCGCCGCGAGTGGCCTACGTGCCCCAGGTGCCCCGCCTCTTCAGCGAGCCGCTGGCCGACGCGGTGCTCCTCGGGCTGCCCCGTGAGCGCCTGGCCGGCGCCCTGCACCTTGCCTGCCTCGAGCAGGACCTGGCCACCATGGCGAGCGGCACCGCCACGGTGGTGGGTTCGCGGGGCGTCCGGCTCTCCGGCGGCCAGATCCAGCGCGTCGCCGCCGCCCGGGCCCTGGCCCGCCGCCCGGCCCTGCTGGTGGTCGACGACCTCTCCAGCGCCCTCGACACCGCCACCGAGGCCGAGCTCTGGCGCCGCGTGCTCGCCGCCGCCGACGACGACGGCACCGCGGTCCTCGTCGTCACCCACCGACCCGCCGTGCTGGAGCGCGCCGACGACGTCATCCACCTGGTCGCCGGCCGCCAAGCCTGACCCGGCGGGGATCAGGCGGTGACCAGGCCGAGGCCCAGCGCCAACAGGCCCAGGCCGAGGGAGACGACCCCGGCCCACACCAGAGCGATCCACCGGTTGGCCGTGACGCGGCCCGAACCCATGGCCGAGAAGAAGAACCCGGCCGGGAGCAGGACCGCCGAGGCCGGCATCAGGGTCCGGGCGCCGAAGGCGGCCACGCCGTTCAGGCCGGCGCCGTCGACGTAGAGCTGCACGACCAGCGAGAGCATGACGAGCACCCCGGCATGACCGTGACCGGCGCGGAAGAAGCTCTTCTGGAAGTCGGTGGCGGGCTCGCCCCCGCGGCTGACCTTGAGCAGGAAGGTACCGCCGTACCCGATGCCGATCATCGACAGTAGGAGGATGCCGGCGAGCGAGGTGGTCGTGCCGGAGAGGAAGGACTCGGTCACGGGGGCCTCCAGATCGTTCGGGCGGATCATCGGACATTCCACTGTAGAACGTCCACTGTGGACGGTACGGCCTGCCACAATGGGCTGTCAACGGTCGCCCGTCACCACCCCCCGACGAACCTGGAGGCCCCCCCATGGTCACGACCCGCCCCCTCAACCCGACCGCCGCCTCGCTGCTCGGGTTCCTGCACGATGGGCCGCAGACGGGGTGGGACCTGGTGGCGGCGGCCGAGCTGCGCATCGGGGCGTTCTGGACCCTCACCCGCAGCCAGGTCTACCGGGAGCTGGCGGCGATGGCCGACGCCGGGCTCGTCGTCGCGGGCGAGCCCGGGCCTCGCGACCGCCGACCCCACTCGCTCACCGACGCCGGGCGCAAGGCCTTCGCGGCCTGGCTCGAGGCCGGTCCCGGTGCTGAGACCATACGGGTGCCGATGCTGCTCACGGTCACCTTCGGGCGTCACCTCGAGCCCGGCCGGCGGGCGGAGATCATCGTCGCGGACCGCCAACGCCACCAGCGCCGCCTGGTCGCCTATCGCGACCTGTCCGCCGCACTCGAGGGCACCGATCCCTACGCCGAAGCCACCATCGCCTTCGGCGTCGCCTACGAGGAGGCGGCCCTCGCCTGGTTCGACGCTCTGCCGTCAGAGATCACCGGCGGGCGCTGAGAAGGGTGTGCGGCAGCCCGGCGCACGGAGGGCGGCGCGCCGGGAGCTCGGCGCTCCTACCCGCCGGCGGCGAGGATCTCCTCGGCGTCGTCGGCGAGCGCGACGCGCACCAGCGCCGCGGCCAGCTCCGGGAGCCGGCCGGCGGGCACCAGCTCGGCCAGGCGCCGAGGGTCCGTGGTAAGGCCCAGTGCCTCGGCCCCGTCGAGCGCCTTGCCGTCGATCGCCGGGCGGGCCTCGGGCCACGCCGCCTGGACCTCGCGCAGGAAGATCGAGGCCCCCACGTCGCCGATGCCCTTGGTGTCCTTCAGCAGCTCCCGCTCGGCGGAGGCGTCACGACCCGCCTCCTCGCGCAGGCGGCGTAGGTCGCCGCCCCACCTGTCGAGGAGCAGGTTCGCCGTGTCGCCCAGCATGCGCGCCGTGCTCTCGTCGTAGCGGGCGTAGCCGTGGCGGTTGAGCACCTTCACCCGTTCCTCCCAGGTCGTGGCGGCCATGGACCGGGCGGTGCGCCAGCCGGCGGCCGACAGGGCGCGGGTCGCCTCCACCGCGGCGTCTGCTCGGATGCGGGCGCTCAGCAGGGTCGACAGGCACAGCAGCCGGTACAGGGGCGAGGGCTTGGGGTCGTCGCCGAGGCGGATGCCCGCCTCTTCGGCGTAGCTGGTGCCGTGGCGGTCGAGCAGCGCCTCTGCGATCTGCGCGTTCGTGGGTCGGGCCATGCGCGGTCAGCTGCTGCTGCCGTGGCAGAGCTTGAACTTCTTGCCCGAGCCGCAGGGGCAGGGCGCGTTGCGGGGCGTCTTGTCCCAGTCCGAGCGCACCACCGGGGCCCGGCTGGCGGCCTCGGAGACCTCGGGTGGCGCCTCGAGGCCCTCATCGGCGACCTGGGCCCGCGCCGCGGCCTTGATGGTGGTGTCGCCGCCGGCGGAGGGGTCCTCAGGGCCCGACGTGGTGAGCTGCTCGGGCGGCGGGGCCTCGGCCTTCTCGTCCTCGACCACCACCTGCACGTGCATCACGTACTTCACGTGATCCCGGGCGATGGTGCGCATCAGGGTGCCGAACATGGCGAAGCCCTCACGCTGCCACTCGACGAGAGGATCCTTCTGGCCCATGGCCCGCAGGTTGATGCCTTCCTGGAGGTAGTCCATCTCGTGGAGGTGCTCACGCCAGTGCTGGTCGATGAGCCGAAGGGCCACCTGGCGCTCGATCTCGCGCAGGTTGTCCGCGCCCAGCTCCTCCTCGCGCCGCTCGTAGTAGGCGGTGGCCTCGCCCATCAGCAGGTCGTAGACCTCGTCGCCGCCCATCGCGGCGCGGAGCGCATCCTCGGTGAGCTCGGTGGGCCAGTAGGTGGCCACATCGACCAACAGGGTCGGAACGTCCCACTCCTCGCCGAAGTCACCCTGGCAGTGGGTGGCGATGAGCTCGTCGACCGCCTCGGCCAGGTTCTGCAACGTCTCCTCGCGCAGATCGGCGGCGTCGAGGATCTGGTCGCGGCGCCGGTAGATCACCTTGCGCTGCTGGTTCATGACCTCGTCGTACTTCAGCACGTTCTTGCGGATCTCCGCGTTGCGCTGCTCGACGGTGTTCTGCGCCCGCTCGATGGCCTTGGTGACCATCTTGGCCTCGATGGGCACGTCGTCGGGCAGGGCCTTGCCCATCACCCAGTTCATCGCCCCCGTGGCGAAGAGGCGCATCAGGTCGTCCTCGAGCGACAGGTAGAAGCGGCTCTCCCCCGGGTCGCCCTGACGCCCCGAACGTCCCCGGAGCTGGTTGTCGATCCGCCGCGAGTCGTGACGCTCGGTGCCACACACGTAGAGCCCGCCGAGCTCGCGCACCTTGTCGCCCTCGGCCTTGCACTCCGACTTGTACCGGACGGCCAGCTCGTCGTAGCGCGCGCTGCCGTCCTCGCCGTCGGTCGGGTCGAGCCCCTCGGCCACGGTGTCCTTCTCGGCCAGGCCCTCGGGGTTGCCGCCGAGCAGGATGTCGACGCCGCGCCCGGCCATGTTGGTGGCCACGGTGATCGAGTGGAGGCGCCCGGCCTGGGTCACGATCTCCGCCTCGCGGAAGTGCTGCTTGGCGTTCAGCACCTCGTGGGGCACGCCCCGCTTGTCGAGAAGGCGGGAGAGCTTCTCGGACTTCTCGACCGAGATGGTGCCGACCAGCACCGGTTGGCCGGTGTCGTAGCGCTCCTGGAGGTCGTCGACCACGGCGTCGTACTTGCCGTCCTCGGTCTTGTAGATCAGGTCCGCCTCGTCGAGGCGCTGGAGATCCCGGTGGGTGGGGATGGGCACGACCTGCAGCTCGTAGGTCGCGCCCAGCTCGGCGGCCTCGGTCAGCGCGGTGCCGGTCATGCCGGCCAGCTTCTCGTAGAGGCGGAAGTAGTTCTGGAGGGTGATCGTGGCGAGGGTCTGGTTCTCCTCCTTGATCTTCACCCCCTCCTTGGCCTCGACGGCCTGGTGGAGGCCCTCGGACCAGCGGCGACCCTCGAGCACCCGCCCGGTGAACTCGTCGACGATCTTCACCTCGCCGTTCTGGATCAGGTAATCCTTGTCGCGCTTGAAGAGCTCCTTGGCCTTCAGCGCGGCCTGGAGCTGGTGGACCAGGTTCTGGGACACCTCGTCGTAGAGGTTCTCGACCGCCAGGGCCGTCTCGACCTTGGTGACGCCCTCCTCGAGGGGGACGACGATGCGCTTCTCCTCGTCGACCTCGTAGTCCTCGTCGCGCTTCAGGCCCCGCACGATGGAGGCGAAGCGGTAGTAGAGCTTGGCCGCATCGGCCAGGCGGCCCGAGATGATCAGCGGGGTGCGCGCCTCGTCGATCAGGATCGAGTCGACCTCGTCGACGATGGCGTAGACGTGGCCCCGCTGGGTCTTGGCCTCGGTCGACATGGCCATGTTGTCGCGGAGGTAATCGAAGCCGAACTCGTTGTTGGTGCCGTAGGTGATGTCGCGGCCGTACTGCTCTCGCTTGTGGGCCGGGCTGTTGTTGCCGGGGATGATCAACCCGACGGTGAGCCCGAGGAAGCGGTGCAGCTGGCCCATCCACTCCGAGTCGCGGGTGGCGAGGTAGTCGTTCACGGTGATGATGTGGACGCCCTTGGCCCCCAAGGCGTTCAGGTACACCGGAAGGGTCGACACCAGCGTCTTGCCCTCACCGGTCTTCATCTCCCCCACCCACCCGAAGTGCAGGGCGGCGCCGCCCATCAGCTGGACGTCGTAGTGGCGCTGACCCAGAACGCGGGTGCTCGCCTCGCGGACCACCGCGAACGCCTCGACCAGCAGGTCGTCGAGGTCCTCGCCGTTCTCGAGGCGCTGGCGGAACTCGACGGTCTGGTGCGCCAGGGCCTCGTCAGAGAGGGCCTGCACCTCCGGCTCGAGCGCGTTGATGTCGGGGACGAGTCCGGCGAGGGCGCGGACCTTGCGCCCCTCGCCGGCGCGGAGGAGCTTGTCGAAGACACCCATGGTGCGAACACTGTACCGAGCGAACACCGCCTCGACCTCCGGCGGGCCGGGTTCAGCCGTCGAGGTCGGCGATCTGCTGGCGCACGGCGTACAGCGCGACCTCGTGGCGAGAGTGCAGCTGCAGCTTCTCGAGGATGTTGCCGACGTGGTTCTTGACCGTGTTCTCCGAGATCATGAGCTCGGCGGCGATCTCGCGGTTGCTCAGGCTGCGGGTGATCCCGCCCAGGACCTGGCCCTCCCGGGCGGTCAGCCGCGGCAGCGACCCCGGGAGCCGCCCACCATCGACGCGGTTGGCCAGGACGGTGAACTCGGTCAGCAGCTTCGAGGCCATCGACGGGGTCACCAGGCTCTGGCCGGCGGCGACGGCCCGCACGGCGTCGGCGACCTCCTCGATGGAGAGCTCCTTGAGCAGGTAACCGACGGCTCCTGCCTTGAGGGCGTCGTAGAGATGCTCCTCGGTGTCGCTCACGGTGAGCATCACCACCCGAGCCGACGGCACCTCGACGGCCAGGCGCCGCGCCGCCGCGATGCCGTTCATGCCCGGCATGCGCACGTCGAGCAGCACCACGTCGGGGGCCGACTCGCAGGCCTGCTCGATCGCCTCGTGCCCGTCGCCGGCCTCGCCCACGACGACGATGTCGGGCTCGGGTTCGAGCACCATGGCCAGCCCGCGGCGGAACACGGCGTGGTCGTCACAGACCAGCACCCGGATCGGCTCGACCTCTCGGTCGCTCGTCACCGGGCCCGGAGCGCGGTGGTCACCCCGGCCCCCGTCGGCCGCTCGCCGCGACCGGCAACCGCGAGGTCAGCCATCCTCGTCGATGAGCCCGATGTCGCCGTCCTCACGCCGGTAGACGACCGCGGCGCGCGCCGTGTCGAGGTTCGTGAAGAAGAAGAAGCCGTGCCCGAGCAGATCCATCCGCTGCGCCGCCTCGTCCGCCGTCATGGCAACCGGTGCGAAGCGCTTCACCTTGACGATGCGCGGGGCCCGGTCGACACCGGCCCGGTCGGGCGGCAGCGCCTCGGTCTCAGGTGCCGCCAGGTCGGTGAGGTCATCGGGCACCAGCTGCCCGTCGACCGGCGCGGCCTGGCTGCGACCCGATCCGCGCCGCTGGCGCTGGAGCTTGGTCTTGAGCTTCTTCAGCTGGTGCTCGAGCTTGGTCACCGCCTTGTCGACGGCGACGTAGCCGTCGGCCGCGGAGACCTTGGCCCGCACGTGGTGACCGTGGCCCTCGAGGGTGACCTCGCACAGCTCGGGCTCGGCGATCCTCGGGTTGCGGTGGGTGGTGAAGTGCACCTCGGCGTGCTCCATGCCGTCGACGAAGCGGTCGAGTCGCCCCACCTTCTCCTCGGCCAGGAGGCGGAGCCTCTCGGGGACCTCGGTGTGCCGGGCGCTGACGGTGACCTCCATCGGCGGAACTCCTCAAGCTCGGGGAAGCCGATGGTAGACGGGTTGGCCGGGAGGGGTTCCCGGGGCGGCCGGGGCCCGCCGCGACGGTGTGCGGGCGGCCGCTGCGGGCACCACGACGGCTCCGGCGCGGCGCAACGCGGCCACCGCCGCCCGCAACGTGGTCCCCGTGGTCACGACGTCGTCGACCACCAGCACCCGGGTGCCGGGAGCCAGACGCCGCCGGGGGGTGAAGACCGGACCGGCGGATCGCCGCTCGGACGCCGGTCGTCCGGTCTGGGCGGGGCCCTCGACCCGCCGCAGCAGGGCCCGGGTCGGCACCCCCAGGCGGCGCGCGACCGCCCGGGCCAGCACCTCCCCATGATCGAAGCCCCGCCGCCGACGGTGCTCGCCGGTGGTCGGGGCCCAGGTGACCAGCTCGATCGCCGCGTCCCGCACCTGGGCCGCCAGGCCGTCGGCCAGCCAGGCCACCACCTGGCGCTGGTTGCGGTACTTGATCCGGGCCACCAGGGCCCGGGCCGGACCGTCGTAGCGCAACAGCGCGATCAGGCCGTTCACCCCGGGCGGATCGGGCTCGGGTGCGGGCGGACCGAGCGCGCCGTGGCAGCTCGGGCAGGGCGACGCACCGGGTCGATCACAGGCGGCGCAACGGGTGGCGAGCAGCATCGCCTCATCATGGTGAGGGGGTGCGACAGCGAACGGCTATGGCCGCTTGCGAGGGGAGGTGGTGAGCTTGGCGTCGGAGACGACCTTGTCGCCCAGCACCTCGTCGACGCGGGCCACCAGGTCGTCGTCGAGGGTCAGGTCGGCGGCGGCGACGGTGGCGGTCAGCTGTTCGGGCCGCGACGCGCCGACGATGGCCGAGGCCACGTTGTCGTTGCGCAGCACCCAGGCCACAGCCATCTCGGCCATGGTGATCCCCGCGTCGGTGGCCAAGGGCTTGAGCTTCTGGATCCTCTCGAGCAGCTCGTCATCGGCGAGCCAGTGCGCGATGAAGTCCTTGCCGCTGTTCTCGTCGGTGGCCCGGCTGCCCTCAGGCGGCGGCTGACCGGGCGGGTACTTGCCGGTGAGCACACCCTGGGCCATCGGCGACCACACGATCTGGGACAGGCCCTCGTCGCGGCAGGCGGGGACGACGTCGCGCTCGATGACCCGCCACAGCATGGAGTACTGGGGCTGGTTCGACACGAACGGGATCCGCAGCTCGCGCGCCAGGGCCGCGCCGCGCCGGATCTGATCGGCCGTCCACTCCGAGACGCCGATGTAGCCGGCCTTGCCCGAGCGCACCACGTCGGCGAACGCGGCCATCGTCTCCTCCAGCGGCGTCGCGAAGTCGTAGCGGTGCGCCTGGTAGAGCTCGATGTGGTCAGTGCGCAGGCGGCGCAGGGAGCCCTCGATCGACTCCATGATGTGCTTGCGCGACAGGCCTCTGTCGTTCGGGCCCGGGCCCGTCGGCATGTAGACCTTGGTGAAGATCTCCAGCCCCTCGCGCCGCTGGCCCTCGAGGGCCTCGCCGAGCACGGACTCGGCCCGGGTGCCGGCGTAGGCATCCGCGGTGTCGAACGTGGTGACGCCGAGGTCGAGCGCGGCGTGGACGCACGCAACCGCGGCGTCGTTCTCGACCTGTGAGCCGTGGGTGATCCAGTTGCCGTAGCTGACGGCGGAGACCTTGAGGCCGCTGCGTCCGAGGTGTCGATGGTGCATGGGCCCGACCCTATTGAGGCGGATCGGACTTCACACGCCGCGCTATCGCGGGCCGAACGGTCCGTAACCGGGAGGAGGACCCAGGCCGCTTCCGGGTGGCGGCGGGAACCCGCCTCCTGCGGGAGGGGGGCCGCCGTAGCCCGGAGGAGGAGGGCCGCCGTAGCCACCGGGAGGGGGACCGCCGTAGCCACCGGGAGGGGGACCGCCGTAGCCCGGAGGAGGCGGACCGCCGAAGCCCGGCCCGCCCCGCTCCTCGGCCTCGATCACCTTGCGACGGAACGCTGCGAACCACACCACCGGCACGATCCCGCCGACGATGGACGCCGGTCCCAGGCAGGCGCAGCAGACGAGGCCGAGCACGGCGCTGCCGATGGGCAACCCGATCCAGAGGCCCTTGACCGTGCCGGCCTGCTGGAAGGCCACGTCGGGGCGCTTGCCGGCGTCGATGGCGGTGAAGATGTTGGCGGCGACGACGGCCAGCGTGATCACCAGGAAGATGATGAACAGCGCCGAGCTCGCGCCGTCGAAGGCGAAGTCGCTGCTCACCGTCGCCAGCCTAGTGACCGCCGCCCTACCTACCCGACCCTGACCATCGTCTTGCCCACGTTGGCCCCGGTGAACAGGCCGTTCAGGGCGTCGACGGCGTGGGGCAGACCGTCGAAGACCTGGGCCCGGTACACCAGGCGACCATCGGACTGCCACGCCTGCAGGGCGGTGAAGGCCTCGTCGAAGCGATGCCACTGGCTCAGGGTGTTGAACCCCTGCATCAGCCCGCAGCGAGCCAGCAGGTTGGTGTAGTTGGCGGGGCCGGGGTGCTCACCGGTGAGGTAGCTGGAGATCACGCCGCAGAGGGCGACGCGGCCGCCCTGGGCCAGGCGGCCGAGCACGGCGTCGAGGATCGGCCCGCCGACGTTGTCGAAGTAGACGTCGACCCGAGCACCGCAGTGCTCGCGCAGCCCGGCGGTCACGTCGACGCGGTGATCGATGCAGGCATCGAAGCCGAACTCCTCGACGGCGGCACGACACTTCTCGGGTCCGCCGGCGATGCCCACCACCCGCGCCCCGGCGATCTTGGCGATCTGGCCGGCCAGCGAGCCGGTGGCCCCGGCGGCGGCGGAGACGACGACGGTCTCGCCGGGCTGTGGCCTCCCGATGTCGGTCATGCCGAAGTACGCGGTCGCCCCGGTCGAGCCGTAGACGGCGAGCATCGCCTGCTGGTCGACGTCCCGGGGCACCGGCGTGGTGAACAGGTCGTCCCTGCCGATCACGTACTCCTGGAAGCCCGAGAGCGTCGTGACCACGTCACCCACCTCGTAGGCGGCGCAGCGGGAGGCGACGACCTCGCCGATGCCGGCGGCCCGCACCACCTCCCCCAGCTGCACCGGCGGGAGGTAGCCCCGCTGGTCGTCGAGCCACGTCCGCGCCGCGGCGTCGATGCCGATGTAGGTGGTGCGGATCAGGGCCTCGCCCTCTCCCGGCTCGGGGGCCGGCCGCTCGATGAGCTCGGTGTCGCCGTCTCGCACCAGACCGGTGGGTCGCCGGCGCAGCACGATCTGACGGTTCACCAGGCCGGTCATGGCCCGAAACGTAGCGCCGGGCCGACGGTCAATAGCGATAGTGGTCGGACTTGTAGGGCCCGTCCACCTGCACGCCGAGGTAGTCGGCCTGGTCGGTGCTGAGCTCGGTGAGCTTCACGCCGAGGGCGCCCAGGTGGAGGCGGGCCACCTTCTCGTCGAGCAGCTTGGGCAGCACGTAGACGCCGACGGGGTAGTCGGCGTTCTTGGAGAACAGCTCGATCTGGGCGATCGTCTGGTTGGTGAAGGAGTTCGACATAACGAAGCTCGGGTGGCCGGTGGCACAGCCCAGGTTCATGAGCCGGCCCTCGGCCAGGACGATCACCGAGTGGCCGTCGGGGAACTGGAACTCGTTCACCTGCGGCTTGACCTCGATGTTGCGGACGTCGCTCATGCGGGCCAGGCCGGCCATGTCGATCTCGTTGTCGAAGTGGCCGATGTTGGCCACGATCGCCTGGTGCTTCATCCGGCCCATGTGCTCGGCGGTGATGATGCCCTTGTTGCCCGTGGTGGTGATGAAGATGTCAGCCCGGTCGAGGACGTCCTCGAGGGTCGTGACCTCGAAGCCCTCCATGGCGGCCTGCAGGGCACAGATGGGGTCGACCTCAGAGACGATCACCCGGGCGCCCTGGCCCTTGAGCGACTGGGCGCAGCCCTTGCCCACGTCGCCGTAGCCGGCGACGAACGCGACCTTGCCGCCGATCATGACGTCGGTGGCCCGGTTGAGCCCGTCGATGAGGCTGTGGCGACATCCGTAGAGGTTGTCGAACTTCGACTTGGTGACCGAGTCGTTGACGTTGATGGCCGGGAACAGCAGCTGACCGGCCTCGAACATCTGGTAGAGGCGGTGCACGCCGGTGGTGGTCTCCTCGGTGACGCCGAGGATGCCCTCGGCCACGCCGGTCCAACGCTGGGGCTCCTTGGCCAGGCTCTCGGTGAGGAGGCCGAGCACGACGGCCCACTCCTCGGAGTCCTCCTCGGTGGCCTCGGGCACGCGACCCTCGCCCTCGTACTGCTTGCCCTTGTGCACGAGCATGGTGGCGTCGCCGCCGTCGTCGAGGATCATGTTCGGGCCGCCACCGTCGGGCCAGCGCAGGGCCTGGTCGGTGCACCACCAGTACTCCTCGAGCGTCTCCCCCTTCCAGGCGTAGACGGGCACGCCGCGAGGGGCGTCGCTGGTGCCCTCGGGGCCGACCACGGTGGCCGCCGCGGCGTGGTCCTGGGTGGAGAAGATGTTGCAGGACACCCAGCGCACATCCGCGCCGAGCACCACGAGGGTCTCGATGAGCACCGCGGTCTGGACGGTCATGTGCAACGAGCCCATGATGCGGGCGCCCCGGAGGGGCTGGGTGTCGGCGAACTCGGCGCGGGTGGCCATGAGCCCGGGCATCTCGTGTTCGGCCAGCTGGATCTCCTTGCGGCCGAAGCCGGAGAGGGAGAGGTCCGCGACCTTGAAGTCGTCAGGGGCGAGGGGCATGGGTGGATCCTTCTGGGTCTCGGCGATGACGTCGCGCCCGTGGCGCGACCGACGCATCGGTTGGTGGTGACACCGGGCCGGAACCAGCTGGCTCACCCTTGACAGCCCTGCGGGGTCGCACCGACGAGGCGGCGACGACCACGGGAAAGGCTAGCGCCCCTGAGCAGGCCGGCCCGGAACCGGCGGCACGACGTCGGGACCCGGCAGCACCGCACCGTCACTAGAACGTGTTCTAGTGTCGGGCCATGGCTGAGCTCGTGCCCCTCACCACCCCCCTGCCCGGGCCCCGTCTGACGGGCCGCTCCGCGCTGGTCACCGGTGGGGCGTCGGGCATCGGTGCCGCCACCGCGCTGCGCCTGGCGGCCGAGGGGGCGACGGTGCTCGCCGTCGACCTCGACGGCGAGGGCCTGGGCCGCACCGTCGCCGCCCTCCCCGCCGAGGCCACCGGGGGCATCACGCCGCACGTGGCCGACGTCTCCGACGAGGATGCGGTGGCCGGTGCCGTCGCCGTCGCGGTCGAGGGCGGCGGAGGTCTCCACGTCGTCGCCAACATCGCCGGCATCCTGCGCGCCGCCCACACCACCGAGCACTCCCTCCAGATGTGGGACCAGGTGATCCGGGTCAACCTCACCAGCACGTTCCTCGTGTGCCGGGCTGCGCTCCCCCACCTGCTCACCGGCGGCGGGGCGATCATCAACTCGGCGTCGACCTCGGCGTCCTTCGGCCACCCCTGGATGGCGGCCTACGCGGCGTCGAAGGGCGGCGTGGCCGCCCTCACCCACACCCTGGCCGTCGAGTACGCCAAGCGGGGCGTGCGGGTGAACGCCATCGCCCCCGGCAGCGTGCGCACGTCGATGACCAAGGGCCTGGACTTCCCGGCCGACGCGGACTTCGACCTGATCGCCCGGATCATGTCGCCCATCGGGCCCGGGGACCCCGCCTCGGTGGCCGCGGTGGTGGCCCTGCTCGCCAGCGACGACGGGGCCCACATCAGCGGCGAGATCATCCGCATCGACGGCGGCACCCACGCCTGAAAGGGAGTCCCCACCGTGCGCTTCACCATCGGGATGGCCTACGGCCCCCCTGAGCACTACGTCCCCATCGCCCGCGCCGCTGACGCCCTCGGCTACTGGGGCGTCGCGTGCTCCGACCACGTGCTCAACGTGGAGACCCTCTCCACGCCGTACCCCTACACACCGGACGGCAAGCGGCGGTGGGACCTCAAGACCGACTGGCTCGACCCGTGGGTCGCCATCGGGGCCATGGGTTCGGCCACCGAGAGGCTGCGGTTCACGACCAACGTCTACGTGCTGCCCATGCGCAACCCGTTCGTCACCGCCAAGGCGGTGGCCACCGCGTCGGTGCTGACCGGCGGGCGGGTGTCGCTCGGCATCGGCATGGGCTGGTGCGAGGAGGAGTTCGACCTCATGGAGCAGCCGTTCCGCCGGCGGGGCAGGCGGGCCGACGAGGCCCTCGAGCTCATGCAGAAGGCGTGGAGCGGAGAGATCGTCGAGCACCACGGCGAGTTCTACGACGTTCCCCGGTTCGAGATGAACCCGCCGCCGCCCGGACCGGTGCCGGTCTTCGTGGGAGGGCTGTCAGACGCGGCGATCCGGCGGGCGGCGCGCCACGACGGGTGGATCTCCGACTACATCTCGCTCGAGGAGGCGGCCGAGTACCGCCGGCGCATCGACGAGCTGCGGGCCGCCGCCGACCGGGCCGACGAGCCCTTCACCTTGATGGCGTCGCTGAAGGACGCCTTCGACGTCGACGGCTTCGGGCGCGCCGCGGAGGTCGGCGTCACCGACATCCTGACCATGCCGTGGGCCTACTACCACGGCTTCACCGACGACCTGGAGGCCAAGGTCGAGGGCCTCGAGCGCTTCGCGGCCGACATCCTCTCCCACTTCCCCGATCCCCACTCCTCTTCTCTCGCGCCTTGAACCCGCGACATTGCGTCGCGGCGCCGCTCCCGGCGCGACGCAGCTTCAGGATCTGTCCTCCTGCCACCAGGCCGACCGCCAGGCTGACCCCCGGCGCTGCTACTCCTCCACGGCGTCGGGATCGACCGCTTCGGGCGGCGTGTCGGGCTCGTCGGGCACGACCGACAGGGTGGCGAAGCCGTTCACGAAGGCCTCGACGTCATCGACCGGGTCCTCGAGCGTCGAGGTGCAGTCCTGGGGGTCGAGCGGGTTGCCGCTGGTGCCCGGGTCGACCTCGGCCAGGCCCCGGATCTCGCCCGCGGTGCAGGTCGGGACGTTGATGCTGGCCACCTCGACCGGAGCCTCCTCGGCGAGCAGCGCGTCGAGGCTCTCCTCCACCCAGTCGACGACGAACGGGATGGCCGCGTCGTAGTCCGAGGGGATGGGCAGGCCGCTGCTCACGGCCAGGGAGGGAACGCCACCGGCGGCGCCCGCTCGCGCCGCGCCCACGGTGCCCGAGACGTCGACCAGCGGACCGACGTTCTGGCCCTCGTTGATGCCCGAGACCACAAGGTCTGGCTCGAGGCCCATCTCCTCGAGGGCCACCCGCACCGCGTCGGCGGGGAAGCCGTCGACCGTCGTGACCGGCCGGCCGCTCGCCGTCTCGGCCTCGGCGGAGGCGACCGGTCCGTCGGTGAACGTGCCGCCGCGGCCGCTCTGCTGCTCCAGCGGAGCCACCACCACGACCTCCGCCCCCTCGAGGGCGGCGAGGGCCTCGGCCACGGCGTCGATGCCGTCGGCGTCGTAGCCGTCGTCGTTGGTGACGAGGATCTCGAGCGTCTCGGTCCCTGCGGCATCGGCATCGCCGTCGCCGTCGCCCGGGGCCGTGTCGTCGGTGGTCCCCTCATCGGTGGCCGCCGACGTTGTGGTGACGCCGCTGTCGTCCGCGCTCGACGAGTCGTCGTCGCCGCCGCAGCCGGCCAGCGCGGAGCCGACGAGGGCGAGGAGGACCACGGAGACCGCGGCGAGACGCCGATGGGGACGAGCGTGGGTGAGGGGGGATGTCATGGGTGGTGGGACCTCGGGGAGGGGCGTGGGTTCGGGGCGAGGATGTCGGGCGTCGGTGCGGGGTCAAGGACATGGGATGTCGATGCCGGGCGGCGGCGCCGCAGTGCGTCGGGCCCGCGGGTCCCGACGCTCACGCCGCGGGTGCCGGGCGGGCACCGCGCAGCAGGCGCCCGGGGGTGGCACCCGTGCGGGCACCACCCTCACGGGTGACGACGCCTGACTTCACCGTGGCCAGGTAGCCGTCGACGCCCTGGAGCATGCGCCGCCCACCGGCGGGGAGGTCGTAGGCCGCGACCGGCGTGTGCAGCCGCAGGTTGTCGTGGTCGATGACGTTGATTTCGGCCACGAGCCCGGGCGCCAGCACCCCGCGGTCGCCGAGGCCGTAGAGGCGAGCGGTGTCGCGGGTCTGACGCTGGACCACCAGCTCGAGTGGCAGGCCGTCGCCGCGGCTGCGGTCGCGGGCCCAGTGGGTGAGCATCCACGTCGGGGTCGACCCGTCGCAGATGAACCCCACGTGGGCGCCGCCGTCGCCCAGCCCGAGCACCGCCGCGGGGTGCATCAGCATCTCCCGGGTCGGCTCGCTGGTGCCCTCGCTGTAGTTCAGGATCGGCAGGTACAGCAGCCCGTCACCGCCATCCGCGAGGAACGCGTCGTAGGCGACCTCGAGCGGATCGCGGCCCTGGCGGGCGGCCACCGCGGCCAGGGTGGCGTCGGGTCCGGGCTCGTAGTCGACCGGGTCGCCGAGCAGGAAGAACCGCTCGTAGGACGCGTGGAGCGCGGCGCGGGTCTCCTCGTCGGGCTCCCAGCCGAGGATCGACGCGCGGACCCCCGGGTCCCGCAGGGCCGCGACCCTCTTCGCCGGCGGCAGGGCGGCGATCGGGGCGTAGGTCGGGATGCTGTCGAGCAGGCCGTAGGTGGTGTGGAGCCCCGCCAGCAGGCCGGTGGGCCGCCCGGCCACTTGGGGGTGCAGCGGTGCCCCCTCGGCGCAGGCCTCGGCCGAGATGTCGCACAGCTCGCGCCAGAGGTCGGGGGCGGCGTCGACCTGCAGCAGCGCGAAGGTCACCGGTCGCCGGGTGGCGGCGGCGAGCCGGCGCATCCAGTCGACCTCCTTGCGGGGGGCGACGATGTCCTCCCCGGCCGAGCCCATGGGGGCCAGCTCGAACACCCCTGTGCCGGCACGGGACAGGGCGGCGCCGATGCCGAAGAGCTCGTCCTCGGCGGCGAAGGTGCCGGGCACGGGCTCACCGTCGATCGCCACGTGGGCCATGGTGCGGCTGGTGCTGAAGCCGAGGGCGCCGGCGCGGATCGCCTCGGTGACCACCGCGCTCATGCTCTCGATGTCGGCCGGGGTGGCGGCCTCGTTGTGGGCGCCACGGTCACCCATGGCGTAGGCGCGGACCGCGCCGTGCGCGACCTGGGTGCCGACGTCGATGGTCCACTGCCGCCGGTCGAGGGCGTCCAGGTACTCGGGGAAGGTCTCCCACTCCCAGCTGATGCCCTCGTGGAGGGCGGAGCCGGGGATGTCCTCGACCCCCTCCATGAGCCCGACGAGCCAGTCGCGGCGATCGGGCGGACACGGCGCGAAGCCGACCCCGCAGTTGCCCATGACGACGGTGGTGACGCCGTGCTCGGCGCTGGGGCACGGGTCGTCGTCCCAGGTGACCTGGCCGTCGTAGTGGGTGTGGATGTCGACCCACCCCGGGGTGACGAGCGCCCCGTCGGCCTCGACCTCGGCGCGGCCTCGCTCGGGCACCCGGCCCACCACGGTGATGCGGTCGTCGTCGATGGCCACGTCCGCCGTGCGCGCCGGCGCCCCCGTCCCGTCGACGACGGTGCCGCCCCTGATCACCAGATCGTGCATTGGTCACTCCTCCGTCAGCCTGGACATCTGTCCAGTTCTCCGACGGCGTCACCGTACCCGCGCCCCGCCCCCCCGCCCGCCCACCTCCCCGAACTGGTAGCGGGATCGGGTGCCCCCACCCCCGGATCCCCGACCAGTTCGCCCGAACCGCGGACCCCGAGCGAACTGGTCACCGGATCGGGGGCCCGAGCCCCCAGATCACTTACCACTTCGCCGAGCCGACGGCGGGCCGGCCGACCGCACGCCGCGCGCCAGTCATGCGGCGTGGTGCACGTGCATCTGGCGCCGAGCATCGGCGACGGCCGCCACGACCCGGAGGCGCCGGTGCCAGATGTCGACCTCGGGCACCTGGACGACCACGAATCCCGCCGACTCCAGCGCCTTGCGACGGATGTCGTCGGCGGCCACGTCGGTCAGGGCCGAGTGGTAGCGGCCACTGTCGACCTCAGCGACAAGGGGCAGGTCATCGGCGAGGAAGTCGACCCGGCCGCACCACCTCACATCGTCACCCAGGTCGACCTGACGGCGCATCGGTGGCAGTCCCGCGTCAGCCAGGATCCGGGCGAAGCGGGCTTCCAGGTTGCTCGCCGGGGGCACGTAGTCGGCCGGGAGGGAGTCGAGCAGCTCCCGCATGGCGACGGTGCCCGCCCGACCCCGGTGCATCACGGGGGCGAGCTCCGCTCGGACCGACGGCGCCGAGAGCAGGCGGCGGCTCCACAGCGAATCGAGCATCCGCTTGAGCTTCTCGGGGTGGACCCGGGGGGCCATCTGCAGCAGGAGCAACGCCGGTCGCACCACCGGGACCTCGTCGAGCATCGCCGCGAAGGGATCGGGCAGGTGCCTCGGGTGGTGGACCGTGGCCAGCGAGGACGGGGTCTGGCGCGGGCGGAGCGTCGTCACGTGCACCGGCGCCAGGCGAAACCCGGCGAGACCCCACAGCGCCGCCGCCGAGTGGTGCGAGAGGTAGGTGGAGGGGCCGACGTCGAGCACGGCGGCCAGGGCCTGCTGCAGGTCCGTCGGCGGCGCACCCCGCCGCCTCACCACGCCACCGGCCAACCGCTCCCACCCACTCCCGCCCAGGCGGTGGCGCCACGCGTCGCGGGAGAGGCCCAGGGCGGCGACCTGTCGGTCAGCCACCAGTCCGTGCTGCCGTTCCGACAGCGTCATCAGTGCACGGTCTCGATCGTCCATGCAAAGGCATTCAAGCAAGGGGGTGTGACAGTGGCCGCGGTTGGGGCCTGCTGGGTGGCGACGAAACCGCCAGACCACCCCGAACTGGTAGGGGAATCGGGGCCTCCAGCCCCCGGATTGCTGACCAGTTCGACGAGCAACGCCAGTCCGCGCCGAACTGGTAGGGCAATCGGGGGCGCCGGGCCCCAAATCGGCGACCAGTTCGCTGGATGGTCGACGCCCGGAGCCGGGCTGCGCTCGCCCGGGGCCACGGTCGCGGCGCTGCCGTCAGGTGATCTCGATGCCGGTGAGGTCGTCGGGGCTCTCGGGGTACTGGGGGTCGAGGCGCTCGAGGCGGTCGACGAGGATGGTGCTCACCGCCCAGTTGCGGTACCACTTCCGGTCCGCGGGGACGACGTACCAGGGGGCCTGATCGGTGGTCGTGCGCTCGATGGCCTCGGTGTAGGCCCGCTGGTAGTCGTCCCAGCGGTCGCGGACGACGAGGTCGGCGAGGCGGAACTTCCAGTGCTTCGTCGGGTCGTCGAGGCGCTCGCGGAAGCGCTCGGCCTGCTCGTCGCGCGAGATGTGCAGGAAGATCTTGACGATCTCGGTGCCCTCGGTGGCCAGGTGGTTCTCCCACGCCCAGATGGCGTCGTAGCGCGGACGCCAGACCTCCTCGGGCACGAGGCCGGTCACCCGGGCGACCAGCACGTCCTCGTAGTGGGAGCGGTTGAACACCGCGATCTCGCCCCGGGCGGGGGTGCGGGCGTGCACCCGCCACAGGAAGTCGTGGGCCCGCTCGGCCTCCGACGGCGCCTTGAACGACGTGATCTGCACGCCGGCCGGGTTCACCCCCCGAAAGACGTGCTTGACGGTGCCGTCCTTGCCTCCGGCGTCGAGCGCCTGGAGCACCAGCAGCAGGCTCCGTCGCCCCTCGGCCCACAGCCGCTCCTGCAGCTCGGCCAGCCGGATCGTCAACAGCGACGTCGCCTCGATCGTCTCGTCCTTGTCGCCCGGCGCGCCGTCGGCGCCGCGGGTGTCGACCTCCGCAAGCGTGAGGGGCGATCCGGGACGAATCCTCCAGCGGTCAGCGGCAGCCATGGCGCGGACTCTACCGCCGGCTCAAGGCGTGGCCGGACGACCACAAAGAGTCTTTGAAGAGCGGGCGGCCGAAGCCGTCCGGGAAGTTCCCCCGTGCGAACTGGTAAGGCTTGTGGGGGCGGGGACCCCCGATCCGGTGACCAGTTCGGACCGGTCGCGCCAGATCCCCGAACTGGTAGGGCTTCTGGGGGCGGGAACCCCCGATCCGGCGACCAGTTCGGAT
>NZ_DATLXO010000183.1:0-2118 GCF_035575815.1 Iamia sp. | reverse complement strand
GCGATCACGCTGGCGGGGGAGGTCGCGCGCTACGGGGACATCGGGACGGAGAACCAGCGGGCGCTCGACACGGGGTACAACCGGATCGTCTACGACGACCTGCCGCCATCGGCGTTCATGGAGATCGGGGGCGTCCGCTATACCGGAGCCGAGGTCAACGCCATGTCCGACGACGAGCGGTACGACCTGGCCGACGCCTGGGTGGCCGACTGGGAGGGGCAGTACGCCGGGGAGCCGACGCTGGCGGCGTACAAGGCCGAGCGGGACGCCTTCAAGGGCAGCCACGACATGCTGACCGACTACACGACCTACAAGTCGTGGGTGTACAACGAGGAGCGGAACACGCTCGGGCTGCGGGGGTTCCGCCAGGAGATCGAGGCCAAGCAGCCGGACTCGGAGTTCGCCCGCGCGGTCGGGGACAAGCGGGCGGCACTCGCCAAGCAGGGGCACACGGGCGAGGAGCTGGAGGAGCGGCTGGACACCTGGGCGGCCAGCGACGAGGGGTACAACGCCATCATGGGGGTCCAGTCCAAGGGCGGGACCGAGACGGGCGCCGTCGTCTACCCCCAGCCGGCCAGCGAGCCGTGGATACAGGTCCCCACCTCGGACGGCAAGTACGGCTCGAAGGATTCCGAGGGGTCGTCCACGTCGCGGTTTCGGGGATCGCGGGCCACGCAGGCGAAGGGCGGCGCAGCCCGCTACGCGAAGGCGAGCGAGCCGTACGTCAGCCCGTGGGCGACGCTGCCGTAGTCGATGTTGGGAGCACCCGGCAGGACTCGAACCCACGTCACCGTCTTACGAAAGCGGTGCTCTTCCCCTGAGCTACGGATGCTTAGGGGCGGATTGGATACCGCCCCGTGTTCTGCCGTTGAACTACGCGCCCGAGGGCACGGCCGGGAATCGAACCCGACATACGCGCCCACTTTAGCACGCTCGCGTTGTGCATCCGGGCGGGATGGCGTATCTTGCGGGCGTACGCTGCTGGCGTCATCCGTGACGGAGGCAGCGAACATTGGAGGGTAGCCTGACGACATGGACGACGACGCGGCGTTGGACGCGATGCTTGACGGTGGCCCCGTGGCCTCCCCGGACGACTCCCCGGAGGGCACGGCCAGCGCAGCCGCCTCCCCCGTGGACGGTGACGGGCAGGTCGACGCAGGCGGCGAGCGGGTAGCACCCGAGGCCGACCCGGCGAACGCGGGCGCTGCCGACGAGCCGACCGACCAGGCCGCCGAGCCGGACGTGTCCGCCGCGACCGCGCCGACCGAGCCGACCGAGCCGACCACCCAGAACTGGGACGACCCCGCCAACCCCCACTACGCGGCCGCCCAGCGGTTCGCGGAGGTCCAGGCGGCGGCGGCGGAGATGGCGCGGCGCCAAGCGGAGGAGAAGCGGATCGAGGGTTGGCAGGCGGGGTTCGAGAAGCTGGCGGATGGGAACATCCCCGACGACGACCTACCCCGGTACGCCAACGCCCTGATCGCCGACATCCAGCAGCACGCCGCCGATCCGGTCACGGCCCAGCTCACCGAGCAGGGTCAGCAGTTCGGTCGGCTCCAGCAGTCCACCACGGCGCTCGTGATGGCGATGCAGGACGCGCTGCCGGCCGACCTCCAGGAGAAGGTGAAGGCGCGAGCCGCCCAGCTCCGGGAGTTCGACACCCTCCCCGCCATGCAGCAGCAGGTCTCGCTCAAGAAGCAGATGGAGACCGAGACGCAGGCGGCCCTCAAGACCATGCAAGACAAGATCGACAACCTCACCGCCCAGCTCACCGGCACCGCGCAGCGCGACTCGGGCGTCTTCCGCACCGAGACCGTCACGCACGGGGCCGCGAACGGTGGGCCGGCGGACGACCTGGACGACTACCTGAGCGGTGGTCGCTGGTAGCCCCTGACCGATATCTAGGAGGGCCGTGATGGCTCAGACCGTCTTCAACCGTCCCGTCAGCTCCTACGTCTCGGACTCCACCAGCGACCGGTTCATCCGGGACGTCTCGGAGTGGCCGAAGATGATCCGGCGGACCGACACCCCGCTCACGAACATGATCGGGTACAGCCCGCCGCCCGCGAAGCCCATGCAGAAGTCCGAGTGGGGGTCCAGCTACCCCGACCCGATCCG
>NZ_DATLXO010000182.1:0-31066 GCF_035575815.1 Iamia sp. | reverse complement strand
GCCGGGGTGAGGTCGAGCACCCGCCATCGTGGGTCGGCCTCGGCGAGAGCCCGACGGAGTCGCGCTGCGGCCTCGAGGTCGTCGGGGCCGAGCAGGGTGACGGTGCCTCCCGCTCCGCCGGCGCCGTTGACCTTCCACCCCTCGGTGCCGTTCGCCGCACCGATTCGGGCCACCGCCCTCGCCTCGTCGCTGACCAGGGCCGGGTGCAGCCGGGCTTGGGCCTCGGTGGCGGCGGTGAGCACCGCACCCCAGCCGGCCAGGTCGCCCTCGACCAGGCAGTCACGGGCCTCCGCCGCGAGGGTGCGCAGCTCGGTCAGCACCGAGCGGACCGCGGCGTCACCGGCCTCGGCCCGACCGATGACCGCCCGGTGCAGCTCGGAGCTGTCGTGGCCACCCCCGAGGTGCACCGTGAGCAGCCGACGACCCAGATCCGCGGCGGCCGGTGGCGGCACCTCGACCTCCGTGCGACGCCAGGTCGGGTACGGGTCGATCTCGACCCAGGAGATGCCCCCGTGGGCGGCGGCGACGTGGTCCTGCACCCCGCTCTCGCGCCCGGCACCCTCGGTCTCGATGCCATGGGCGACCCGCGCCGCGGCGTCGGGGTCGACGGGCCGCCCGGCCAGCGTCTCGAGGGCGGCGACGAGCGCCACCAGCACCGAGGCCGAGGTGCCCACCGACGAGCCCGGCGGAACCCCGGCCGTCACGGCGACCTCGAGCACCGCGGTGGACTGCGGTCCCATGGCCCCCTCGGGGAGCGAGGCGGCCCAGGAGAGCACCGCCCGGTCGAGGAGGCCGTGAGCGTCTGCTCCGTGGGTGGGGCTGGCGGTGGGCCGAGCGCCGAGCGCCAGGGTCCAGGTGGCGCCCAGATCCGGCGCCGCCATGCGCACCGCCGGGCCATGGTCGGTGCGCTCGACCAGCTGCGCCTCGACCCGGGCGCCGGGGCCCACCGCCACCGAGCACACCGCACCCCTCTCGGCGAACCAGGTGTCGGTCCAACCGCCCACATCGGCGACACGAACCGGTGCCGTCGCCACGACCCGTCGACCGGGTCGGAGCAGCCTGTCGGCCACCGGCTCGGCGCCGGGTCCGTCATCGTCCCGCGGCCACATCGGGCCAGCCTGACCCGGCGGTCTCCCTCACCGCCACCGCGGCCCTTCCCGCTGTCGCACCCCACTGCTACAGTGCCCGGTGCGCTTCCCCCGCTGATGACCCCCGCACCCGGAGGACCCCGTGTCCCTCAGCGAACGAAGCCGCTCGAGCCTGTACCTGGGCCTGAGCTCCGTGATCAACGACGAGGAGGCGGTCGACGAGATGCTCTCGCACTTCCCCGCCCGTGACCTCGACGAGCCCGTCACCCGGGACCACCTCCGCGCCGAGATGGCCGCCCTCGACAAGACGATGACCGAACGCTTCGCGGTGGTCGACAAGCGCATGACCGACGGCTTCGCCGCCGCCGACAAGAAGGTGACCGACGGTCTCGCCGCCGCCGACCAGCGGATGACCATCGGCTTCGCGGCGGCCGACAAGCGAGCGACCGACGACTTGGCCGCCACCGACACGAAGTTCTCCGCTCTCGAACAGAGGATGGCCCTCGGCTTCGCGGCGGCCGACAAGCGAGCGACCGACGACTTGGCCGCCACCGACACGAAGTTCGCCGCTCTCGAACAAAGGATGAGCGACCGCCACACCGCCCTCGAAGCGAAGACCAGCGGGGACCTCCGCAAGTGGTTCCTGGCCACCGTGCTCACCCTCGGCGGCGTGAACGGCGTTGCGACCGGGCTCATCCTCAGCCAGCTCGGTTCCTGACCTCGCCGCGTCGATCGCCGAGCGCCTGAGCGAGATCCCCGCAGCCGCCTCCGTTCAGCCGGGGCGGCCGACGGCGACGGGGGTATCGCGAACGGCGGAGGCCGACTGGCGGGCGTGGTAGCTCGATCGGGTGAGGGGGCTGGCCTCGACGTGGCCGATGCCCATGGCCTCACCGATCGCGGCGACCCGGGAGAGCTCGTCAGGGGTCCACCAGCGAACCACGGGCAGGTGGTGGGTGGTGGGGCGCAGGTACTGGCCGACGGTGACGATGTCGCAGCCGACGGCGGCTAGGTCGGCCAGGACCTCGACGACCTCGTCGTCGGTCTCGCCCAGGCCCACGATGAGGCTCGACTTGGTGACCAAGCCAACCTCCTTGGCCCGGGCCAGCACAGCCAGGCTGCGGGCGTAGGACGCCGAGGGGCGCACGGCCCGCTGCAGCCGGGCCACGGTCTCCATGTTGTGGTTCAACACGTCGGGCCGGGCGTCGAAGATCACGCCCAGGGCGTCGGGATCGCCCTTGCAGTCGGGGATCAGCACCTCGACCGCGGTGCCCGGCCGGCGGGCTCGCACGGCGCGGATGGTGGCCGCGAAGGCCGCGGCGCCGCCGTCACCGAGGTCGTCGCGAGCGACCGCGGTGACCACGGCGTGGGCCAGGTCCATGCGCAGAACCGCCTCGGCCACCCGCTCGGGCTCACCGGGGTCGAGGGCCTGGGGGTGGCGGGTGTCGACCAGGCAGAACCCGCAGGCCCGGGTGCAGCGCTCGCCGTTGATCATGAACGTGGCCGTGCCATCGGACCAGCACTCGAAGATGTTGGGGCAGCCGGCCTCCTCGCACACCGTCACCAGGTCGAGGTCGCGGAGCGTCCGCTTGAGCCGCCGGTAGTCGTCGGTGATCTTGAACCTGGCCCTCATCCAATCCGGCTTGCGGGCCGAGATCGACACGCTCTGGTCGACCCCGGCATCGGCCAACCGGCTCAACAGCCGCGCCGAGGTGCCCTCGGCGGCGGCGCCCTGGAGACCATCGGGCACCCGCTGGGCGTTCTCCCCCGGTCCCTCGCCCCGGCTGAAGGGGGAAAGGTCGGCGGCCGAGGTCCGCCACACCACATCGGCGCGGTCGACGCCACCGCTCCCCCACCGCTCGGCGGCCAGGCGGGCCACGATGTCGACCACCTCGGCCATGGTCACCGTCACGCCCTCGGCGGCGAGCGAGGTGACGGGCCGATCGGCAATGCCACACGGGACGATGGCCCGGAACATCTCCATGTCGGGGTCGACGTTGAGGGCGAAGCCGTGCATCGAGCGCCCCCGCGTGAGGCGCACGCCGACCGCGGCGATCTTGCGGGGCTCGAAGCCGTCGGGTTCGACCCACACCCCCGGGAACTCGGCCAGACGCCCGGCGGTGACGCCGAGGGTGGCGACGGCATCGATCACCAGCTGCTCGACCGAGGCCACGAAGGCCGGGGTGCCGGGCTTCGACCCCGGGCCGCCCGCCCCCGGCACGGTGAGGATCGGGTAGCCGACGAGCTGGCCCGGTCCGTGGTAGGTGACGTCGCCGCCCCGGTCGGCCCGCTCGAGCTCGGCGCCGACCTCGGCCGGCGGCACGAGGATGTGCTCCATGTCGGCCCGGATGCCGAGGGTGAACACCTTCGGGTGCTCGAGCAGCAGCAGGTGGTCGTGGCCGGGCGTGCGGTGCAGCCCCTGCTGCAGCGCCAGCGCATCGCGGTAGCGGACCCTGCCCAGCCACCGCACGTGCAACGGTGGCCGCTCGGCGAGCATCGGGGCCACCGCCATCTAGAGCTCGGCCTCCCAGTCCCGCTGGGCGAGGATGTCGACCACCCGGCGCAGGAACGCCGCCGCGTATGCGCCGTCGAAGGCACGGTGGTCCCAGCCCAGGGTGAGGTTGCCCATCGACCGGATGGCGATCGCCTCGTTGCCGGCCGAGTCGGTGACCACCACCGGGCGGCGCGTGACGCCCTCGGTCGAGAGGATCATCACCTGGGGCTGGTTGATGATCGGCAGCTGCAGCAGCGTGCCCGACGCACCGGCGTTGGTGATGGTGACGGTGCCGCCGCTGATGTCGTCGGCCGAGAGCTTGCGGGACCGGGCCCGGTCGGCCAGCTCGGCCACCCCCCGGGCGAGAGCCGGCAGGCGGAGGTCCTGGCTGCCGTGGATGACCGGCACGATGAGACCCTCGTAGCCGAGGTCGACGGCGTAGCCCACGTTGACGTCGTGGTGGACGATGAGCTCGCCCTCGCCCACGCTGGCGTTCATGTGGGGGAAGTCGACGACGGCATCGACGAGGGCCCGGGTGATGAACGGCAGGTACGTGAGGCTGACGCCGGCCTCGGCCCTGAAGCGCTCCTTGTGGGCCCGGCGCACCTTCTCGACCCCTTCGAGATCGACCTCCATGGCGGTGAAGGCGTGCGGCGAGGTCGCCTGTGAGCGCACCATGTGCTCACCGGTGCGCCGGCGGATGTTGTTGAACGGCACCGACGTGTCGCTATCACCGGCGGAGGACGGCGCCGAACGGGCCGGACCCTGGGTCGGGGCTGCGGCCGGGGCCTGGGCCGGCGCCTTCGACTGAGCCTTGGCTGCGGCGGGGGCCGGAGCCTCGGGTGGGGTGGCGGGCGGCGGCGCAGAGGGCTGCCCGGGAGCGGCCCGGCCCCCTTCGACCGCGGCGAGCACGTCACCCCGGGTGATGCGCCCACCGGCACCGGTGCCGGCGATCGACGACGGGTCGACGTCGTGCTCGGAGATCAGGCGCCGCACGACCGGTGAGAGCACGAGGCCCTCGGTGCCCGAGCCCGACGGTGCCCCGGACGGCGCCTCCTGCTGGGCGGCGGGGGCACCCTGCGGATCGCTGTCATCTGCCTCGGCGTCGGCCGACGGCGCGCTCTCGGCCGGCGCGCCCTCGGACGCGGTGGCCTCGGGCTCGGTGGCCTCGGGCTCGGTGGCGTCGGGCTCGGTGGCCTGGTCGATCTCCTCCTCGGCCTCGCGCTCCTTGGCCTCGGCCTCGGCGCCCGAGTCCTCCGCGTCGGCCTCGACGTCGGTCTCGGCCGAGGCCGGCGCCTGGTCATCCGCCCCGCCCGCCTCAGGCTCCTCGCCCCCGGCATCCTCGCCGCCGGACTCCTCCGCGGGGGCGGCGGCGCCGTCACCGACGATGGCCAGCACCGCGCCCACGTCGACGGTGTCGCCCTCCTCGGCCTTGATCTCCTGCAAGGTTCCGCTCACCGGCGAGGGGATCTCCGAGTCGACCTTGTCGGTCGAGACCTCGACGATGGCCTCGTCCTCGGTGATCTCGTCGCCGACCGACTTCAGCCACTTCGTGATCGTGCCCTCGGTGACGGTCTCGCCCAGCTGGGGCATCTGGATCTCGGCCATGGCGGTGGTCTCCTGGGGTATCTGCGGGGTGAGGCGCTCAGCCGTGCAGGCCGCGGCCGGTGAGGGACAGGACCGTCTCGCCGAAGTTCTCCGACAGCGACGGGTGGGGCTGGATGAACTGAGCGACCTCGTCGACGGTGGCCTCCCAGTTGACCGCCAGGTAGCCCTGGCCGAGCTGCTCGGTGACCCACGGCCCGGCCATGTGGACCCCGAGGATCTGGCCGCCGGTGCCGTTCGCCTGCTTCTCGGCGATGACCTTGACCATGCCTTCGGTCTCGCCCAGGATCAGCGCCCGGCCGTTGCCCATCCACCGGTGCTTCGAGACCACGACATCGTGGCCGGCGGCCTGCGCCGCCTCCTCGGTGAGGCCCACGAAGGCGACCTCGGGGTGGCAGTAGACGCACCACGGCACCCGGCCGTAGTCGACCGGCACGGCCTCTTCGCCCATGATCTGCTTGATCACCATGACCGACTCGGCGTAGGCGACGTGGGCCAGGCCGGGCGTGGCGATCAGGTCGCCGGTGGCGAACACGCCGTCGACGCCGGTGCGGCACCACTCGTCGACATCGACGAAGCCGCGATCGTCGACCTTCACGCCGGTGCCGTCGAGCCCGAGGGAGTCCGACAGCGGTCGGCGGCCCACCGAGACGACCACCCGGTCGGCCTCGACGGTGTCGCCGCCCTCGAGGCGCACGGTGATGGCGTCGTCGCCGGTCTCCTGGCCCTCGACCTTGACCCCTGTGCGGATCGTGATGCCGCGCTTCTCGAGGGCGCGGTGCACCAGCTTCACCACATCGGCGTCGACGCCGGGCAGGATGGCGGGCAGGGCCTCGAGCACCGTGACCTCGGCGCCGAGGTCGACGAGCATGGAGGCGAACTCGCAGCCGATGGCCCCGCCGCCGACCACGACGACCCGGCGCGGGACATGGTCGAGACCGAACACCTCGTCGGAGCTCAGCACCCGGTCGCTCACGTCGAAGCCGGGCAGGCCGCGCGGCACCGACCCCGACGCCAGCAGGACGTTGTGACCGGTGAGGGTGGTGGTCTCGCCGTCGGCCCCCGTGACGGTGACGGTGCGGTCGTCCCCGAGGGTGCCGGTGCCGTCGAGAACGGTGACCTTCCGGCTCTTCAACAGCCCGCCGAGGCCCTTCACCAGCTGATCGACGACAGACCACATGCGGTCGGTCGACGCCGAGAAGTCGAGGGTCACGTCGCCGCCCGCGCTGATGCCGAAGCGCCCCGCCTCGCTGACGGTGCGGGCCACCTCGGCGGTCTGGAGCAGCTCCTTGGCCGGGATGCAGCCCCGGTTCAGACACGTGCCGCCCAGGCGACGGTTCTCCACCACGGCCACGTCGAGCCCGGCCGCGGAGCCGTACAGGGCGGCCGCGTACCCACCGGGACCGCCACCGATGATGACGAGATCGTGCGTGTCGGCCGTGGGGACCACCTCCTCGGGGATGCCGCCGACTCTATCGAGGCCGACCTCGGGTCGTGACCGGCCTACGAGGCGTTTCAACCCCCGTCACCATGGGTCCACCGCGCCGCGGGATCAGCCCCGCGCCAGGACCACCTGGACGGCGAAGGCGACCAGGATCGCCATCCCGCACAGCAGGGCGGTGACGATCAGCCGGCGGGTGCTCATGGCCGCCCGACGCTAGCGCCCGACCCGGCTTCTCCTGTCGGCCGGGATCAGGGTCCGGGTCGGCCAGCGAGCTGGTCGCGGATCTCCCGCAGGAGGGTGACGAGGTGCCGGGCCTGATGTTGTTGACCCGTCAGGCCTGGGGTAGACGGTGACCCATGCGCATCGCGGTGACCGGATCCAGTGGCCTGATCGGATCGGCCCTCGTCCGGTCGCTGGAGGGCGACGGCCACGACCTCGTGCGCGTGGTGCGCTCGTCGCCCGGCCCCGGCGACGTCCGGTGGGACATCGACGCCGGGATCATCGACACCACCAACCTGGCCGGGGTCGACGCCGTCGTGCACCTCGCCGGTGAGGGCATCGCCGCCGGGCGCTGGACCGAGGACCACAAGCGCAAGGTGCTCGAGAGCCGCACCAAGGGCACCGCCCTGCTCTCCGAGGCCCTCGCCGCGCTCGACCGGCGCCCCGCCGCGCTGCTCTCGGGCTCGGCCATCGGCTACTACGGCGACCGCGACGACACCGAGCTCACCGAGGCCAGCCCGCCCGGCAACGGGTTCCTGCCCGAGGTCTGCCGGGCGTGGGAGGCGGCCACCGGCATGGCCGAGGCGGCCGACATCCGCGTCGCCCACCTGCGCACCGGCATCGTGCTCTCCCCCGCCGGCGGCGCGCTCGGCAAGCAGCTCCTGCCGTTCAAGCTCGGCCTCGGCGGCAGGGCCGGCGGCGGCGGGCAGTGGATGCCGTGGATCTCCCTCGACGACGAGGTGCGCGCCATCCGCTTCCTGCTCGAGGCCGACGTCGCCGGCCCCGTGAACCTCACCGCCCCCCGACCCGTCACCAACCGGGAGTTCACCCGCACCCTCGGCCGGGTGCTGGGCCGCCCGACGGTCATCCCCATCCCCAGCGCGGTGGCCAAGCTGCCCGCCGGCATCGGCCCGCTGGCCGACAACCTGCTCTTCTCCAGCGCCAAGGTCCTCCCGACCGTGCTGACCGCGGCCGGGTTCACCTTCGACCACACGGAGCTGGAGGGCGCGCTCCGCGACCTCCTCGACCGCCCCGCCGCCTGACCACCGCCGAACTTTGAGCGGTTGAGTGCGCCCGTGGCGCTCAACCGCTCAAAGTTCGGGGTCAACCGCTCAAGGTTCGCGGTCAGTCGGCGTACTGGCGGTCCATCCCGTCGCGGAACTGCAACGCCGAGTACTCACCGGGCAGCAGCGGAAGAGCCCGGTAGATGAAGCTGTGGATGGACAGCTCGAAGATGCGGCTGCCGTCGGCGCGGTTCTCGGTCATGTGGCGCGACATGCCCCAGCCGGTCACACGGTTGCCGCCGGGCAGCACCCGCGTCGATCCGCAGCACCCTGACGTGGGCGCGATGGCGTCACGGACGTCATCGACGAGCGTCGCTGTGTTGGCGCCGGTGTCGATGGCGTAGCTGATGCTGCGGGGCGCACGGCTGGGACCGAGCCCGAGGGTCCCGTTGTCATAGAGCGAGACGCTTCCATCGCCCAGCAGGCGCGCATCGTGTTGGCCGCTGAACCCGTTCAACCGGTCACCCACCAACCGCAGGCTCTCGGGCCGTCGCGTGCCGCCCAGCTTCCAGACGATGGCACCGGTGCGCTTGTCGATCTTGTAGACGGCATCGAGGTGGCGGAAGCTGATGATGAACCCGTCGCCGGTGTCCTCCACCGAGTTGTAGTGCCACGGGTCGGCGACCTCCGGGAAGGACGCGTCGGCGAACTGCTGCTCGCGCCAGACCTCAGGGGTCTCGCTGACGGGGATGTGCGCACTGGTGTCCCACTCCCAGACCACCACCCCCTCGGGCGTCAACTCCTGGAAGACGTGGTTGATGCAGGTCCGGGGGCCACTGACGCCCCAGCTCGTGAGGCGGCACGGGTCCTCCTGGGCGGTGGCCACCACGTAGTTGCCGTTCGGCAGCCGCAACACGTCGTGGAAGTCCGACGGCCCGCCGACGGTGTTGACGCTCCGCACTCGCTCACCGGCGAGGTTGAACTCGCTCATGCCGGTTCCTCTGGTCCGGAAGTCCATCGTGGCGAAGTTCCCGTTCGACAGCGGGGTGAACAGAACCCGCCGCCTTCTCAACCTGCGCCCGATGTGTCAAGCGCCACACCGCGGCGCCCTCAATGGCTCACTTGGGCTGCATCCGGATGCCTCCGTCGATCCGCACGTTCTCGGCGTTCAGGTAGCTGTTCGAGAGCAGCTCGAGGGCCAGCGACGCGAACTCCTCGGAGGTGCCGAGGCGCTTGGGGAACAGCACGCCGGCCTTGAGCTTGTCCTTGAACTGCTCGGAGGCCTCCCCGGTGCCGTAGATCGGGGTGTCGATCAGACCCGGGGCGATGCAGTTGACGCGAACCCCGACGGCCGAGAGGTCACGGGCGATGGGCAGGGTCATGCCGACCACGCCGCCCTTGGAGGCGGAGTAGGACGCTTGGCCGATCTGGCCGTCGAAGGCGGCGACCGACGCCACGTTCACGATGGCACCCCGCTCGCCGTGCTCGTCGACCGGATCGAGCTGGCTCATGGCCGTGGCCGCGATGCGGGTCATGTTGAACGTGCCGACCAGGTTGACCTCGAGGACCTTCTTGAAAACGTCGAGGTCGTGGGCCGAGCTGTACTCGCCGTCGCGACCGATGGTGCGGGTGGCCCAGCCGATGCCCGCCCCGTTCACCAGCGCGCGCAGCGGGCCGAGCTCCTTGGCCGCCTCGACCGCGGCGATGGCGTCGTCGGTGCTGGCCACGTCGGTCGGGGCGAACCGCCCACCGATGTCCTTGGCGACCGCCTCGCCCTTCTCGGCGTTCATGTCGGCCACGACGACCTTGGCCCCGCGCTCGGCGAGCAGCCGAGCCGTAGCCTCACCGAGGCCCGAGGCGCCTCCCGTGACGATTGCGCTGATCCCGTTGAGTTCCATGCGCCGCAATCTATTGACTGCACGGTCAAGGGTGCGAACGGCCAAGCCGCTCCGGCCCCCCGATCATCGTGCCGGCTCGTCGCGGTCCCGATGAACGAAGCTCCGGCGCCCGTCGCCTCAGCCGCTCAGCGATGCGTCGTCGATGGAGACCCCCTGGACCTCTGCGATCCGGAGCATGTCGGAGTCGCGCGCGAGGAGTCGGGCACCGTGGCGGCTGGCCACCGAGGCGATCATGCAGTCGACCAGGCCCCGGGGCGTGACACCGACCCGCCGGCAGCGGCGATAGATGCGCGCCGCGGCATCGAAGTCGGCGACGGCGTCGAAGCCGAGCCGCTCGAACCGCAGGAGCAGCCGGCGCAGGTCCGCCTCCCGCTCGTCGCTGCGGGCCCCGGCAACCACCTCCATGATGACGGGCTCGGTCACCGCCAACGCCCCGCCGGTGCCGATGAGCTCGGTGAGCCGCTGGTCGACGGGGCTGCCCGTGGCCCGGTCGTACTCCACCCATGCGGAGGTGTCGGCCAGTATCACGGGCGATCCGACGGCCCGACGTCCGCGGGCACCTCCCCGATCGCGTGCGCGCCCCGCATCGTGAGGGCCTCCTCATGGGTCATGGGCTGACCGGCGAGGTGGCGGAGAGCGAGGTCGACGGCCTCGGTCTTCGTGCGCACGCCGTGGCGCTCCATGATCGCTCGCAGGTAGGAGTCCTCGATCTCGATGTTCGTGCGCACGCGACCCATACACCAATCCTACACGCTCGATGCGAGCCTCTCGACTCCTGGGGCCAACTCGTTTGCCGATCAGCGGCAGTGAACGGCTTCGACACGTCCTCGCTCTTGAAGCTGCTGGTCGACGAGGACGATTCTCAGTTCGCCCCGAAGTGGCTGATCCACATGCGGTAGAACGCGTTCTCGGCCAACGCCCACGTCCAGCGAGCGGAGCGGGTAGAACCTGTTCTACGATGCCGGGGCGCCGACCCGTTCGCAGGGAGCTCGCCTGATGCACATCGCCTTCACCGACGACCAAGACGCCCTCCGCAAGGAGCTGCGCGGCTACTTCTCCGAGCTGATGACCCCCGACGTGCAGGAAGCCATGTCCTCGGGCGAGGGCGAGTACGGCGGGGGCGAGCTCTACAAGCGCCTCGTGCGCCAGATGGGCACCGACGGCTGGCTCGGCATCGGCTGGCCCACCGAGTACGGCGGCCAGAACCGCTCCATGATCGACCAGCTGATCTTCATGGACGAGGCCAGCCTGGTCGGGGCGCCGGTGCCCTTCCTCACCATCAACACGGTCGGCCCCACGCTCATGGAGTACGGCACCGACGCCCAGCGCACCGAGTTCCTGCCCAAGATCCTGAAGGGCGAGATGCACTTCTCGATCGGGTACTCCGAGCCCGGCGCCGGCACCGACCTGGCGTCGCTCAGCACCAGGGCCGTGCGCGACGGCGACGAGTACGTGATCAACGGCCAGAAGATGTGGACCAGCCTGATCCAGTACGCCGACTACGTCTGGCTGGCGGCCCGCACCGACCCCGAGGCCAAGAAGCACAAGGGCCTCTCCATGTTCCTCCTGAAGACCGACTCCCCCGGCTTCTCCTGGACCCCGGTCCCCACCGTCAGCGGCACCACCACCAGCGCGACCTTCTACTCCGATGTCCGGGTGCCGGCCGAGAACCTCGTCGGCGGCGAGAACAACGGCTGGAAGCTCATCACCAACCAGCTCAACCACGAGCGGGTCGCCCTGTGCTCGGCCGCCCCGGTGCAGAACATGCTCGCCGATGTGCGCCGCTGGGCCCACGACAACCACCTGCCCGACGGGCAGCGGGTGATCGACCAGGAGTGGGTGCAGGTCCACCTCGCCCGGGTCCACGCCAAGGTCGAGTTCCTCAAGCTCATCAACTGGAAGATCGCCTGGGGGGTGCGCAACGGCGTCGGCCCGCAAGACGCGTCGGCCACCAAGGTCTTCGGCACCGAGTTCGCCACCGAGGCCTACCGGATTCTCATGGAGGTCGTGGGCCAGGAGTCCACCATCGCGGCCAGGTCGCCAGGGTCGCTCCTGCGCAGCCGGCTCGAGCGCATGTACCGCTCGTCGCTGATCCTCACCTTCGGCGGCGGGACCAACGAGGTGCAGCGCGACATCATCGCCATGGTCGGCCTCGGCATGCCCCGGGCCCCCCGGTAAGGAGATACCCCCATGGACTTCGGACGTAGCGACGAGCAGGTCGAGATCGCGGGCCTGGCGGCGCGGATCCTCGAGGACAAGGTCACCGTCGGGCTGTTGCGCGACGTGGAGGCCGACGGCGAGCGCTTCGATCGGCCCCTGTGGGACGCCCTGGCCCAGGCCAACCTCCTCGGCGTGGCCCTCCCCACCGACCTGGGCGGTTCGGGGCTCGGCATCATCGAGCAGTGCCTGGTGCTCGAGCAGGTCGGCCGCACGGTGGCCCCCGTGCCCGTGCTGGCGTCGATCGTGATGGGCGCCATGCCCGTCGCCGCCTTCGGGTCCGACGAGCAGCGCGCCCGGTGGGTGCCGGCCGCGGCCGAGGGGCGGGCCATCCTCACCGCAGCGCTGGCCGAGCCGCTCAACCGGTGGCCCGAGCACCCGAGCACCGTCGCCGCGCGTGACGGCGAGGGGTGGCGCCTCGCCGGCGTGAAGACCTGCGTCCCCGCCGGGACCCTGGCCGACGCGATCCTGGTGCCGGCCTCGTTCACCGACGGCGGCGTGGGCACCTTCGTGGTCGAACCGGGCGCCGACGGTCTCACCATCGAGGCCCAGCGGGTCACCAACCGCGACATCGAGGCCCAGATCACCCTCGACGGCGTCTCCGTGGGGGCCGACGCGCTGCTGGCCACCCCCGAGCGGGGCGCCGAGGTCCTCCAGTGGATCGTCGAGCGGGCGACGGTCGGGCTCTGCGCGCAGGTGGCCGGCATCGTCGGGAAGGCACTGGAGATGACTGCGGCCTACACCAAGGAGCGGGTCCAGTTCGACCGGCCCATCGCCACCTTCCAGGCCGTCGGCCAGCGCGCCGCCGACGCCTACATCGACGTCGAGGCCACCCGCCTCGTGCTGTGGCAGGCGGCGTGGCGGCTCGCGGACGGCCTGCCCGCCTCGACCGAAGTCGAGGTGGCCAAGTACTGGGCCGCCGAGGCCGCCCACCGGGTCGGCCACACCGCGGTGCACCTCCACGGCGGCACCGGGGTCGACGTCGACCACCCGATCCACCGCTACTTCATCGCCGCCAAGGAACTCGAGTTCACCCTCGGCGGGGCCACCGACCAGCTGCTTCGCATCGGGGCCTCGCTCGCCGCCACCCGAGAGTGACGGGCCCGCACCGACGCCCACCGCTCATCCCGTACCGAACCACGCGACACCACGTCGCCACGCCGCAACCCGCTAGACCTGACGGGACGAGACCGCACCTCGCAGTGCGCACGTCGACCGGCGGGTGGAGCCGACAGGAGGACGATGGACTTCGACGAGAGCCCGGAGGAAGCGGCCTTCCGCAAGGAGGCCCGCAGCTGGCTTCAGACCTACGCCGGGTCGAACGAGGCGCGCGCCGTGGCCCGCGTCACGGGCGAGGACGAGGCCGCCTTCGTCGAGCGGGCCCGCCCGTGGCAGGCCCTCCTCGCCGAGCACGGGTGGGCCGGCGTCACCTGGCCGACCAGCTACGGCGGACGGGGCGGCACCCCGGCCGAGGCCGCCATCTTCGGTGAGGAGGCCATGGGGTTCGGGTTGCCCACCGGTGCCTTCGCCGTCGGGGTCCGCATGGCGGGGCCGACGATCATCACCCACGGCACCGACGCCCAGAAGGCCCGCTACCTCGCCCCCATGCTGAAGGGGGAGGAGCTCTGGTGCCAGCTCTTCAGCGAGCCCGGCGCCGGTTCGGACCTTGCCGGCCTGTCGACCCGCGCGGTGCACAACGGCGACCCCGCGGGCGGTCGGGGAGGTGGGTGGGTGGTGAACGGCCAGAAGGTGTGGACCTCCGGCGCCCACTACAGCGACTTCGGCATCCTGCTCGCCCGCACCGACATCGACGCCCCCAAGCACCGGGGCATCACCTACTTCCTCATCGACATGCGCCAGCCCGGCATCGAGATCCGACCGCTGCGCCAGATCACCGGCGCCTCGCACTTCAGCGAGGTCTTCTTCACCGACGCCTGGGTGGCGAACGACGCCATCCTCGGCGAGGCCAACGCCGGGTGGAGCGTCACCATGACCACCCTCGCCGCCGAGCGGGCCTTCATGGGCGGCCACAGCAGCGGCCCCAACCTCGACGACCTCCTTACCCTGGCCCGGGATCAGGGGGTGACCGACGACCCGCGGGTGCGCCAGGGGCTGGCCGCGGCCTGGTCCCGGAAGCAGATCATGGGCTACCTCGGCATGCGGGTCAGCACCGCCACCAGCCACGGCCGCGCCCCCGGACCCGAAGTATCGGTCCTCAAGCTCGCGGCGGCCTGGAACATGAAGGGCAACGCCGAGCTGGCCCTCGCCATCCAGGGGGCCTCGGGCATGCTGGCCGGCGCCGCCGCCCCGGAGGCCGGACGGTGGCAGCAGCACTTCCTCAGCGCGCCGTCCATCCGCATCGCCGGCGGCAGCGACGAGATCCAGCGCAACGTCATGGGCGAGCGGGTCCTCGGCCTGCCGCCGGACCCCCGGGTCGACAAGACGGTCCCGTTCCGCGAGCTGTCCCACGGGATCACCCGGTGAGGACCCGGGCCGGTGTGCCCGTCCGCCTCGCTGCGGACCGTCGCGCCCTCGCCTCACGAGCTCACGCGCCGAAGGCCCGGGCCCGTGGCTGACGCCGTCGTCCCCGACGGGTCGACCGTCGATGAGGCTCCGCCCCTCGAGCTGGTCCCCGAGGCCGAGCTCACCGCCGAGCAGCAGGACCGCCGGCGCCGCCTCATCGACGCCGCCTTCGAGCTCGGGGCCGAGGGCGGCTACGACGCCGTGCAGATGCGCGACGTGGCCGCCACCGCGAACGTGGCCCTGGCCACCATCTACCGCAACTTCTCCTCCAAGGACCACCTGCTCGCGGCGGCCATGACCGAGTGGACCGGGCGGCTGCGCGACCGGGTGGCCCACTCCCCTCCCCGCGGCGACACCGCCACCGAGCAGATGATCGACGTGCTGCGGCGGGCCTGCGGCGCCATGGGGCGCCAGCCCAAGCTGAGCATGGCCTTGGTGCGGGCGCTGTCATCGTCGGACGCCGGGGTGCGCCACAGCGGCGGGGAGGTGCAGTCCTCGATCGCCTCGCTGGGCGACGGCATCCTGGTCGATCTCGAACCCGAGGTGCGGGCCGACATCCTGGCCGTGATCGGCCACGTCTGGTACTCGAGCCTGGTGACCTGGGCCAACGGCCGCTCCACCTTCGACATGGTGATCAGCGAGCTCGAGCGGACCTGCCGGGTCCTCATCGCCCCCTACGAGAAGTAGGGGCTGATCGGACGTAGCATCGCGCCATGGCCGATGTTGCGCTACTTCCTCTCCGGGCGCTGGTCGAGACGCACCGAGGCGAGATCAAAGCCATCGCGGCGCGCCACGGCGGACGGTCTGTCGCGCTCTTCGGCTCGGTCGCCCGCAATGAGGAGGCCCCGGAGAGCGACATCGACTTCCTCGTCGAGTTTGAGAAGGGCCGCTCGCTCTTCGACCTGATGCACATCGAGGACGATCTGGCCTCTCTCCTTGGCTGTGCGGTCGACGTGGTCGCCCTGGGCGGACTCAAGCCCCGCGACGGCGACATCCGCAGTGACGCGGTCTGGCTGTGACCGAGGTGGCGTGAGCCGGTCCGACGGGCGTCGCCTCGACGACATGCGGGAGATGTGCGCGGTCGTCGCCCTCCTCACCGGGCGAGGCGAGCGAGCCTTCGCCGAAGATCCTGCGATCCAACTGGTCTGGAGCGAGCCCTTGAGATCCTCGGCGAAGCGGCCAACCACATCAGCGAGGTGGGTCGGGCCGACTTCCCCTCCGTCGCCTGGCGCGACATCGTTCGCCTCCGGATACGGCTCGTCCACCACTACCACCGGATCGAGCCCGCCCTCGTGTGGGGCATCGCCACCCGAGACGTGCCACTCGTCGCCGAGGAACTCGGCCCGTTGACGGCCGGCGGGGACGAGTAGCCACGGATCACCAGCAAGCCGGCGGCACCGCCGCTGTGCATTGCATACCGTCTGGTGGGCCGAGGCCGAGGACAAGCGCCGGCCCATCCTGGTGGTCACGCGCGACGAGGCGATCCCGCTGTTGACCTGGCTAGTGGTGGCCCCGGTGACCCGGACCGTCCGGCACAGCCTCGCAATGTCGGTCGGCGTGGGGGATGCCGAAGACCGCGGCGTCGGCGACCTTCGGGTGGGTGAGGAAGACGCCCTCGATCTCGGCCGGGTAGATGTTCACGCCGCCCGAGATGATCATATCGGACTTGCGGTCGTTCATAGTTGCCTCGTAAGCGGCTGCGGAACGGTCGGCGAACGCGCACGAAGGGGCCGTCCTGGCGGTGCCATCGTGCGAGCACTGGATCTCCTCGTCCACTTCCGCCCGCCCGGTGGCTCCTCTAGTTGACGTTAGAGACGTTGTTGACGGTGTAGACGAAGTGACCACAACTGGGTACCATCGTTGCCATGGCCGACTTGATGGATCGTGTGGAGGCCCTGGTCGAGACGGACCCAGCAGCACGCTCGGTGCTGCAGGTTCTCGTCGGCGACCGCCCCACCGACCTTGCTGCCCTCGGTCCCGCGGCCCGGGCGGTCAACGATGAGCGTCGCCGCGTCGCCATCGACGAGTTCGTGAGCGCCTCGTTGCGGACCTCGGAGGTCCTCGCCCGGCTCCCCGGCGTGACGACTCGCCAGGCCGTGAGCAGGATGCGCCAGGCGAAGACGCTCATGGGCCGCAGGATCGGCAGGGAGACCTACTTCCCGGTCTGGCAGTTCGGGCCCGCCGGGCTCCGTGACGACCTGCGCCGGATCCTCGCTGCGCTCCGGCTCTACGTCGACGAGGACGCCGTCGCTGCGGATCGGGTCATGCGCCTCGAGCGCGAAGAGCTCGGCGGGATGTCGTTGGTCGACGCCCTCGGTTCACGCCAGGGTGCCGCTGACGCGTGGCAGATCCTGGGCGCCCTCGGGGGCCCGCGCTGAACGGACCGGTCTACCCGCCGCTCCCGGTCGATCGACCTCCGGGGCTGACCCTCACCGTCCAGACCTGGAGGCTGTTCCGACTCGCGGCCAAGCCGTTCGCCGAGTGGTCCTGGGCTGCCTTCCCCGATCCGCGGCACCGGTTCGACTCGATCGCCGGGCTGCACCGGGTCCGCTACGCCGCGACCACCGAGGCGGGTGCCGCTCGGGAGCGCTACCGCGACTCGGGGGGCTGGGTCCCAGCCACCCATGCCGATCACTACTGGACCGAGCTCACCGGGGAGCTCGCTCTCCTGGATCTGCGGAGCGACGAAGCCCTCGACGCGCTCGGCGTCGACGCCCGCATCTCGACCGGCTACGAGGACCACGTCCAGGCGACGTGCAGGCTCCTCACGGACCGGACCCATGGCTGGTGGGATGACGAGGTCCACGGCTTCGCCTACACGTCGAGGACGACCCCGGAGACCTCGACCAAGGTCGCCTTCTTCGCTCAGGCGCCGCTCATCGGGACCTCGACCGCTCTCGCCGAGTGCACCGAGGTGCTCGAGCGCCTCATCCTCACCGGCGCGATCCAGGTCGACTTCACCTTCTGACCCAGGCATGGATTGCGACATCTCGCGCAGAGGGCCGCGGCGGATGCGCACGACAACACTGACACCCAGCCGCGTCCTCCCATGAAAGGTCGGTGGCCGACCGTCAGGGTGGCATATCGACGTTTCGCACAGCGGGAGGACGGCGAGTGAGGTGGTGCTCGTGGGCGTAACCCTGTCGCCGGCACGGTGACGCTCCCGTGTGTGGAGGCACCTGTCCCCTCCCCGGCGGTTCATCGGGGGCGCTGGAAGGCCGGGTGCCGGCGCCGCGCTAGTCCTGCTTGCGGGCGATGGCCCGGCCGAGCTCCTCCTTGGTCATCGTCGAGCGGCCCGCCACGCCCAGGTCCTTGGCCCGGTCGTAGAGCTCCTGCTTGGAGTGGCCGTTGACATCGACGCCGCCGGCGGTCTTGCGGTTCGTGTCACGTCCGCCCTTGGCCTGCGCGTCCGACGGCCCCTTCTCATCCTTGGGCTCCCAGTGGTCGCCCACCTTCTCGAACGAGTGCTTGAGCGCGGCGTAGGCGGTGCGGTGCGCCCGCTCCTCGTCGCCGTACTCCTCATGAGCCGAGTCGAGCGCCTTGGCATAGGTCTCCTGCGCCTTCTTGGGGGAGCGCTTCAGGGTTCCGGGCAGGTCTTCCTTGCTGGTTGGCATGTCGGTCACCTCCGCAGGGCCACTCCCAAGCCGGGCGTCCCCGAAACCACGTCCGCCGACGAGGAACCCGTGGGCCGCCAGGGACGAGATCCACGCATCCGCCGCCCTCGACCCCGCCGACGAGCGCCCCGAAAGGGTGAATCTCGGGTGGGGTCGCCGGGCCGTCGGGAGCTCCGGGCTCAGCCGTCGGTGACGGCGGGGGCGGCGGGGAGTAGGGCGACCTCGTCGCGCAGGGGACGGTCCTTCAGGCGGGACGCGATGACGACCGAGGCGATGGCCACGGGCACCGCGGCGAGGAACACCAGCGGGATGACGTCGGCGAAGGCGGCCGCGTCACGCGGACCACCGATCAGACCGGCGTTGAGGATGCCGCCGAAGATCGGGATGCCGATGGTGTTGCCGAGGGAGCGGAACAACAGGGCGGTCGAGGTGGCCGTGCCCAGGTGGCGAGGCGGCGCGCTGTCTGGGCGGCGACCAGCGACGGCTGCATGACGAAGCCGACGCCGGTGCCGAGCAGCAGGGCGAACCCGCCCCCGAGCAGGGCCGGGGTGGTCGCTCCCAGCGTGGAGAGCAGGGCCACGCCGATGAGCATCAGCACCGACCCGGCCCAGGGCCAGGGCCAGAACCGGTAGCGGCCCGAGCCCTCGACCCGGCGGCCCGCAACCAGGGTGCCGGCAGCGGCCCCGAACGTGAGCGGCATGAGCACGAACCCGGCTCGGGTGGGCGACACGCCCCGCACCTCCTGCACGAACAGCGGGACGAAGAAGATGCCACACCACAGCAGAAGGCCGCTGGTGAAGTTCACGCCCACGCAGACCCGCATCACCGGGTCCCGCAGCAGCGCCAGGGGCAGCACCGGTTCCGACGCCCGGCCCTCCCGCCGGACGAACAGCACGGCGAGCACGACGATGGCCACGATCAGCCCCACCATCCGGGACGATCCCCACGATCCTGCCGGCGGGGCGACGGGCGGGGCCGGAGCGCTCACACCGGCGGCCGTGCGCTCAGCGACGGTCCCACGTTGAGCTCAAGGTCTGGTGCGGTAATCACCGAAGGCCTCGTCGCGCTGCTGGAGCGCCGCCTTCAGCCCGATCTCGTCGATCTTGTCGATGAACTCGACGAAGCTCTCCTGCTTGGTGCCGAGGGCGCAGAGCTCGGTACCGGCGCGGATGGCCGAGCGCAGGCCCATGGCGTCCATGGCCCGGTGCACGGTGCGCTTGTTGAGCGACACTATGTCGGTGGGGATGAGCGCGATCCGCTTCGCCACGGCCACCACCTCGTCGTCGAGGTCGGCGGCCGGAAAGGCCCGGTTGGCCCAGCCGAGGCGCACGGCCTCGAGCCCGGAGATGGAGTCGCCGGTGACCATCATCTCCATGGCCGCCCGCATGCCCAGGAACCAGGCGTGGAAGTGCATGTCGGGGACCCCGAAGCGCACCGCCGGGTAGCCCATCTGGGCGTCGTCGGCCACGTAGACGAGGTCGCACCCGGTGGCCAGCTCGCTGCCCCCGGCCAGGCAGTAGCCGTGCACCTGGGCGATCACCGGCTTGGCCATGTCCCAGATGCCCATCCACGTCTCGGTGACGTGCCGAGGCCACTGGCCATCACCGCCGGCGGTGAAGTGCGGGTAGTCCTGGCCCTCGTTGCCGCCGCCCAGGTCGTAGCCGGCCGAGAAGCAGGTGCCTGCGCCCCGGACGATCGACACCTTCACCGCAGGGTCGTCGTCCGCGGTCTGCAACGCGGCGATCAGCTCGCCGCGCAGCCGGTGGTTGAGGGCGTTGCGCTTCTCGGGGCGGTTCAGCGTGACCCGCCTCACCCCGGGGGCGGGGTCGTCGAGGAGCACGAGGCTCCCGCCCGGGTCAGGGGCGGGGGAGGCCGACGGGCCCCCGGCGCCGTAGGCACTGGCGTCGGTCACTTGATCGCCCGGGTGTCCATGTCGGCGGAGAGCCGGTCGAGGCGCTTGTCGGGGAGCTCGTCGATGGGCATCGCCACCTCATCGACGCGCGGGCCGACGCGCGCCGCCAGCGGGGCCAGGGCGTCGAGGTCGAAGCCGTACATCTTCGCCGCGTTGCCGGCGAGGATCTGGCGCATCTCGGCCTCGGGGGCGTCGTGGAACCGGGCCCGCAGGTTCTCGCGGGTGTAGGGGTAGGTGCCTTCGTCGTGGGGGTAGTCGCTGCCCCACATGAACTTGTCGAGGCCGATGACGTGGCGGGCCTCGGCGTCGGCCTGTCGGGGCTGGCTGACGCCCATCCACACGTTCTGGTGGAAGTACTCGGTGGCGTCGCGCGAGAGGACGTGCTCGTCGCCGTAGCGGATCTCCCCGGTGGCGCCGGTCTCGCGGATGCCCCGGATGGTCTGGTCGAGGCGGTCGAGCAGCGGCGGCACCCAGGCGCAGCCGGCCTCGGTGAGCACGACCTTGAGGCGAGGGAAGCGCTCGAAGACGCCCGAGAGGATCATCTGCACCAGCGGGCGCTCGGTGTAGAAGGGCACCTCGTTGATGTAGAGCAGCATCGAGACCGGGTAGGACCCGTAGTCCGGGTTGCCGGTGCCACTGTGCACGTTCACCGGCACCTCGAGGTCCTGGAGGACCTCCCACAGCGGGTCGTAGCAGCGGTCGTACAGCGGCTTCACCCACTTGACGTCGGGGGCGATGTTGGGCAGCAGGATGCCGCCCCGGAGCCCGTGATCCTTGATCCAGCGCACATCGGCGATGGCGTCGTCGACGTCGTTGAGGAAGATCTGACCGACCCCGGCGCGGCGCTGGGGGAACTCCCCGCACCAGTCGACCAGCCAGCGGTTGTGGGCCTGCACGCCGGCGTGGCGGTGTTCGTACTGCTCGCCGGTGGGCGGCTTGGCGAAGAGCACGAAGCTGGGGAAGAACGGCGGCACGGTGTTGGGGAACACGACCTCGCCGACGATGCCATCGGCCTCCTGCTGGGAGTTGCGCATCTCGTTGTCCCAGTTGCGCAGCCGCCGCTTGTCACCCAGGTCCTTGTAGGGGTTCTTGTACTCGCCCCGCCAGGCATCGAAGTCGGCGACGAACTTCGGGTCGAGGTACTCCCGGTAGGCCTTGTGGCTGCCCCCGGCGTGGCAGTCGGCGGAGATGATCGTGTAGCGCTCGGCGGCGGGGTCGTGGTTCTCGGTCAGGGTCATGGTGATCAGCCTTCGAGGTCGGAGGTGAGGCGCGAGGCGACGTCGACGTACTCGTCGACCATGTCGACGACGACCTGCTTGGTGGTGCGGACCTTGTTCATGCGGCTCACGATCTGCCCCACGGGCATGCCGACGAGCTCGCGAGGCGGGTTCGCCCCCATCTTCTGGGTGGCGTAGGAGTTGAGGATGAACTGCAGGGGCATGGGCAGGGTGCCGGGCGACTCGGGGGCCTCCCAGGCGTCGGTCCACGCGGTGCGCAGCTGGCGGGCGGGCTTGCCCGTGTAGGCCCGGGAGCGGACGGTGTCGGTCGAGGTGGCGGCGAGGAGCTTCTCGGTCACCACCGGCGACGAGCCGTTCTCGGCGACGGTCAGCCAGATCGACCCGGTCCACACGCCCGCCGCGCCCAGGGCCATGGCCGCCGCCATCTGCCGGCCGGAGCCGACGCCACCGGCACCGAGCACCGGCACGGGGGCCACGGCGTCGACCACGTCGGGGATGAGCACCATGGACGCCACGTCGCCGGTGTGACCGCCGGCCTCGTATCCCTGGGCGATGATGATGTCGACGCCGAGCTGCACGTCGCGGACAGCTTGTTCGACCCGACCGATGAGCGCCGCCACCTTCACGCCCTGGGCGTGGGCCTGGTCGATGGCCGCCTTCGGCGGTGGGCCGAGGGCGCTGGCCAACAGGGCGATGGGGTGCGAGAGGGCGATCTCGATCTGGGGGGCGCCCGTGGCCGCGGTCCAGCCCAGCACCCCGGCGCCGAGGCCCGCCCCGGCGTCGAGCTCGCCCGAGCCGGCGGTCACATCGACGCCGTGGTCGACGAGGATCGCATCGACGTAGTCCCAGTGGTCCTGGGAGATGTGGGACCGCAGCTGGGCGCCGATGTCGGCGACGTCGTCGATGCCGGCGTCGCGGTCGACGGTCTTGACCGGCATCACCACGTCGACCCCGTAGGGCCGGCCACCGACGTGCTCGTCGATCCAGGTGAGCTCCATCTCGAGCTCGTCGGGCGAGAACGCGAGGGCGCCGAGCACTCCCATGCCGCCGGCGTTGGTCACCGCGGCCACCACGTCACGGCAGTGCGAGAAGGCGAAGATCGGGTACTCGATGTCGAACATCTCGGTCAGGCTGGTGCGCTCGCGGCGCTCGCTCATGCGGTCTCCTCGGCGACCTTGCGGGCGCGGGTGTAGTCGGGCTTGCCGCTGGGCTGGCGGGGCATGTCGGGAACGAGGTGGAGCTGCCGCGGCACCTTGTAGCGGGCGAGGCGGGTGCGGCAGTGCTCGGCCAGCTCGTCGAGGGTGGGCGCCTCACCGGCACGGGGCTGGACGACCGCCGCGACCTTCTGGCCCCACCGCTCGTCGTCGATGCCGATGACGAGGACGTCGAACACCTTGGGGTGCGCCTTCAGGGCGGACTCGACCTCCTCGGGGTAGATCTTCTCGCCGCCGGAGTTGATGCACTGCGAGCCCCGGCCCAACAGCGTCATGGTGCCGTCGAGCTCCAGGCGGGCGAAGTCCCCCGGGACCGAGTGGCGCTTGCCCCCGACGTCGATGAACGTCGCCGCCGTCTTGACCGGGTCCTTGTAGTACCCGAGGGGCACGTTGCCGCCCCGGGCCAGGCGCCCGACCTCGCCGGGCGCGACCGGCTCGTCGTCGAGGCCGATGATCACCGAATCGGGGCCGAGGGGGACGTTGATGAGCCCGCCGCCGCTGTCGGTGGCCCCCTTCTCGACGAGGCGCAGACCGTTGAAGCCGCCCTCCGAGGAGCCCACCGCCTCGCTGATGAACACGTTCGGCAGCAACTCGAAGAGCTGGTCCTTGACCACCGGGGAGAAGACCGCGGCGGTGGAGCTGATGGCGACCAGCGACGAGGTGTCGTAGCTGCGTTCGGTGAGCGCCTCGATGAGGGGCCGGGCCATGGCGTCACCGGTGATGGTGACCACGCCGATGCCGTAGCGCTCGACCGCATCCCACACCAGGTGTGGGTCGAAGCGGGGCAGCAACACGTTGGTGACGCCCTTGAACAGCCCGCCGAGGGTGCCCCACTGGGCGGCGCCGTGCATGAGCGGGGCCAGCACCAGGCCCATCGAGGGCGGCGCCTCGGCCCCAAGGCGGGCGAGCTGGTGCTCGTCGGTGATCCGCTCGCCGGTGAGGAAGTCGATGCCGCCGCCGAGGGCGCGCCACACGTCCTCGTGGCGCCACATCACGCCCTTGGGCATGCCGGTCGTGCCGCCGGTGTAGAGGATGTAGAGGTCGCCGTCGTCGCGGGGACCGAAATTCCGCTCGGGCGACTGGGCCATCAGGGCCGTCTCGTAGTCCACGGCCCCGGACTCGGCCGAGGGGTCGACGCCGTCGGTGCCGTCGCCGATCTCGACGAGGTGCCTGAGCCTCGGGAGGCGATCGGTCACGGCTGCGATCCGAGGGGCGAACTCTGCCTGGTAGACCGCGGCGACCACGTCCGCGTTGTCGAACAGGTAGATGAGCTCGTCCTCGACGTAGCGGTAGTTCACGTTGATGGGCACGGCGCGGAGCTTGTAGGCCGCCAGCATCGTCTCGACGTACTCGATGCTGTTGTAGGAGTAGATCGCCACGTGGTCGCCCTCACCCACCCCCACCGCTGCGAGGTGGTGGGCCAGGCGGTTGGCCCGCCCCTCGAGCGCCGCGAAGGTCACCGAGCGGTCGCCGCAGATCAGCGCGGTGCGGTCGGGAACCACATCGACGGTGTGTTCGGCGAGGTCGGCCAGGTTGAACGCCATGGGGGGAAGTAGAACACGTTCTCCCGACGGCGGCAATCGGCTGGGGAAACTCGGCAAAAGTCGGGCCGGTGGACCCCTCAAGTAGAATGTGTTCTACTGCCGAGGTGGCGAGCGGACAATCCACCTCCACCATGGAGCTCCTGTACCGGAGGAGCCTGGGACCGGTCGTCGGGGCGTTCCTCACCGCCCTGCGCGACCAGACGGTGCTGGCCAGCCGGACCGCCGCCGGTTGGGTCATCTGCCCGCCCCTCGAGTACGACCCCGAGAGCGGTGACGCCGTCGACGAGCTGGTTCCGGTCGGGCCCGACGGGGTGGTCACGGGCTGGTCGTGGGTGTTCGAGCCGCTGCGCAAGCACCCTCTCGACCGGCCCTTCGCCTGGGCCCTCGTGCAGCTCGACGGGCCCGACACCGCAATGGTGCACGCCCTCGACGCCGGCGATCCCGCCTCGGTGCACACCGGCATGCGGGTCAGGGTCCGCTGGGCCACCGAGCGCACCGGGCACATCACCGACATCGCCTGCTTCGAGCCTGAGGAGGGCTGATGGCCGAGACCACCGACACCGACGCGACCGGACCGGTGCGGTTCATGGCCCAGCTCATCGGCCTCGACTACACGCTGCGCACCAACCCGGTGGCCCAGGCCTTCGACGACACCCTGGCCGACGGGCGCATCACCGGCCACCGCTGCCCGCAGTGCGACCTGGTGTTCGTGCCGCCCAAGGGGTTCTGCTCGATCTGCGTGATCGCCACCGGGCCCGACGACGAGGTCGAGGTCGCCGATCGTGGCCTGGTCACGTCGTGGACCGTCCTCACGCCCATCCAGTACACCGGGCAGAAGGAGCGCTCCGACTACGCCCTGGCCAGCATCCTGCTCGACGGTGCCGACGGGACCATCGGCCAGCAGCGGCTGATCGAGGTCGCCCCGGACGAGATCTGCATGGGCCTGCGGGTCACCGCCGTGTGGGCCCCGCCCGAGTTGCGCGGCGCCGATGACCGGGGCTACGGCCTCGGCACCGCGGTCGAGGGCTGGCGACCGACCGGCGAGCCCGACGCGCCTCGCGCCGACTACGAGAAGCACACCCTGTGAGGGAGCGCAGCGAGCGAACCAGACGACACTTCGCCGAGGCCGCCCTGCAGGTGCGCGGTCAGGCCGGAGAGCACCAGGTCGACGGGGCCACCACCGCCCTCGGCCACGCCTACGGCGGCGCCGCCCAGTTCTTCGCCATGTGGATCGTGAGGAGCACCAAACCGTGAGCGAGCGCCGAGCTTCCAGGGAGGTAGAGGATCCATGACCGACATCGACGCCAGCCAGATCGACCTGTTGAACTTCGACCGGTTCACCGAGGGCACCCCCCATGAGTGGTTCACCTGGTTGCGCGCCAATGAGCCGGTGCACTTCCACGACGAGCCCGACGGCCCAGGGTTCTGGATCATCACCAAGCTCGACGACGTGATGACCTGCAACCGCGATGCCGGGACGTTCTCCTCCGCGGCCGCCCGCGGCGGGGTCGTGGGTCGCGAGAACCGGCCCGCGAGCGACGACGCCCCCAGCGCCGCCGGCAACCTCATGCTCTTCATGGACCCGCCCGATCACACGCGCTACCGGCGCCTGGTGAACCGGGGCTCCACGCCCCGGATGATCGGCCAGATGGAGGTCCACGTCCGCGAGCTGACCACCGGCAGCCTCGACGAGGTCCTGCCCCGGGGCGAGTCCGACTTCGTGGTCGACATCGCCGCGGAGCTGCCACTGGAGGTCATCGCCGAGCTCATCAGCGTGCCCGGCGAGGACCGGCACAAGATCTTCGAGTGGAGCAACCGGATGATCGGTGCGGACGATCCCGAGTACCGGGTGTCGGAGGAGAAGCTCTCCGAGGCCCAGGTCGAGATGTTCATGTACGCCCAGGGCCTGGCCGACAAGCACCGCCAGCAGCCGGCCGACGACATCATCACCGCCCTGCTCTCGGCTGAGGTCGGCGGCGAGTCGCTCTCGGACATGGACTTCAACCTGCTCTTCCTGCTGCTCTGGTCGCCGGCAACGAGACGACCCGCAACGCCATCGCCCACGGCATGAACGCCTTCCTGGAGAACCCCGACCAGTACGACCTGCTGGCCTCGGACCCCGACCGCTACATCAAGGGCGCGGTCGAGGAGATCCTCCGGTGGGCGACCCCGGTGCTCTACTTCCGGCGCAACGCCACCCAGGACTTCGAGCTGCGCGACCACACGATCAGCGACGGCGACAAGATCAGCATGTGGTACATCTCGGCCAACCGGGACGAGGACCACTTCGACGACCCGTTCCGCTTCGACATCACCCGGGACGCACCGGCGCCGTCGCGTCACCGACAGAACGGGCGGTCGGGGCCCGGCGGCGAGCTGGCGCGAAACGCGTTCTACCCGGCAGCCGGAGCGGACCGCCTGCTCGAGCGACTCAGCTCCACGCCTCGCGCCGGGCCGCGGACCTCCGCCCCGGGGTGGCCTCCGACCGCCCGACCGATGTCGGGCCGTCGTCATCACGGGCCCGGTGGTGTGCCATCGGGCTTGTCGGCGGCGGGCGAGCGTGACGGCGATCGCGGTGGGTAGGGCATCACCCATGACATCGATCTCACGAGTGCTCGACGCCGAACCGGTGGTCGACCTGCCCGGGTACGAGGCGATCGGCGGGGGCGCAGGGCTGCGGATCGTCCTCGACGCCGGCGCCGAGGCGGTGCTCGCCGTGCTGGAGGCCTCGGGTCTGCGGGGGCGGGGTGGGGCCGGTTTCCCGACGGCGACCAAGTGGCGCAGCGTGGTCGACCAGCGCTCCGCTGAGCTGCCGGCCACGGTGGTGGTCAACGCGGCCGAGGGCGAGCCCGGGTCGTTCAAGGACCGGGCTCTCATCCGGGCCGACCCGTACCGGGTGCTGGAGGGGGCGCTCATCGCCGCCCTGACCATCGGTGCCGACGAAGTGGTGGTGGCCACCAAGGCTCGCTTCACCACCGAGGTCGCCCGCCTCCGGTCCGCGGCGGCAGAGATGTCCGCCGCGGGTTGGACCCACGGGGTGTCCATCGATGTGGTGGAAGGCCCCGAGGAGTACCTCTTCGGGGAGGAGACCGCCCTGCTCGAGGTGGTCGAGGGGCGGTTGCCGTTCCCCCGCATCGCGCCGCCGTGGCGGCGAGGGCTCGACGAGGACAGCGACGACTCGGCGGGCGCCGCCGGCACCGAGATGGCCGCCGTGGGGAGCGCGTCGCCGCCGGCGCTGGTCAACAACGTCGAGACGCTGGCCCACGTGGCCCTCATCGTGGCCCACGGCCCGACGTGGTTCCGCGAGGTCGGCACGACCGACTCCCCCGGCTCCATCGTGTGCACCGTCACCGGCCACCTCCGCACCTGCGGGGTCATCGAGGTCCCGATGGGAACGCCCCTCCGGCAGCTGATCGCCACCGCGGGTGGCGGTCCGGTGACCGGCGAGATCACCGCCGTCATGTCCGGGGTGTCGAACCGGCTGCTGCCGGCATCGCAGCTCGACACGGCCCTCACCTACGAGGCCATGGACGCCGCCGGCAGCGGGCTCGGGGCGTGCGGGTTCATCGTCTTCGATGCGAGCGTCGACCCGGTCGCCGTGGCTCACGGCGTGTCGCGGTTCCTCGCCGTCGAGTCGTGCGGCCAGTGCACCCCGTGCAAGCAGGACGGACGAGCGGTGGCCGACTCCTTGGACCGCCTCCGGCGGGGTGGCAGTGGGGGGGCCGACCTGGTGGCCATCGAGGATCACCTGCGGACCATCGAGGTCGGTGCCCGTTGCTTCCTCGCGACCCAGCACCAACGCGTGGTCGCCAGCGCGCTCGCCCTGTTCCCCGAGGCGTTCGTGGCCCACGCCGAGGGCCGCGTCGGGCCCACCGACCCCTACCTCATCGCCGAGCTGGAGGGGTTCGTCGACGGGCCCGAGGGTGTCGAGGCGGTCTACGACGAGCGCCACCGCGACAAGCAACCGGACTGGACCTACGCCGCCGAGGACTCGGGGCAGTCACCCTCGGACCGGCTCGACCAGGAGGCGGCCCGCCCCGGCTCCAAGTAGCGGTGGCCACGCTCCCATCAGGTCGGACCGGCGTCAGACCCGCTGGACGCCGACGTGGATGTGGTCGCCGTGGCCGATCCCCGAGCCCCACAGGATCTGGACCCGGAACCTCCGGCCCCCGAACTTGACGATCGAGCTGTCGTAGCTGTTGGGCTGCCAGTTACGGATGCCCAGCTTCTGGGCCAGCTTTCGGGCCCGACCCTCCCCGTTGTAGGTCGGGTAGTCGGTGGCGTAGGCGTCCCTCTTGCCCGTGTAGTGGTCGGACATGCCGGGGCCGGCGACGGTGTCACCGGGGCGCTTGAGCGACCCGGCGGGGAGGCCCAGCTTCTTCATGAACGGCGTGATGAGCTGGGTGAAGGGCGCCTGCGATCCGCCCCACGCCGTGCCCTTGCTGACGTCCTCGGGGTCAGGGATGCCGCCGGATCCGCCCGAACCACCCGAGCCGCCCGAGCCGCCCGAGCCGCCCGAGGCCGGTTCGTAGAGGCCGCGGAGCAGGCGACGGACCTTGCGGCGGGTGGCGAGGGCGGTGGTGCCGGGGGTGAGCGACGCGATGAGCCGTTCGATCACCCGTCGCTCGTCGCGGTCGGTGCGATCGGCGCCGAGGGCCCGCTCCCGGGCCTCCACGACATAGCCGATGTCGCGGACCAGGAGGTTCCGGGCCCGCCCGACGCCGTAGTCGTCGGACAAGGCGGTGTCGAGCGCGGCGCGGATCCGGCGGGTGTCACCGGCATCGTCGAGGACCAGTGCGTCGAGCGCGCCGGCGACCTCCGAGCCGCGGCGCCGCACCGACTCCAACACCGCCAGGTGCCCGGTCAAGCTGCGCGACAGGCGGTGCATCCGGTGGACGTCGATGGTGATGCGCCCACCCCTGCCGGTGACGTTGCGGGGAAGCTGCCACGGCCGCCGGCGGGTTCCACCGGTCGACGGCCGGTCCTCGCCGCCATCGGAGCCTCCGCCGCTGCCGTTACCGCTGGTGGCCTTCAGCCCCGCCGCGGACAGCACCCGCTTCACGTAGGTCTTGGTGGAGATGTTTCTGTCGCCCTTGGTTACGCCCGAGGGGTTGTCCTTGAACTTGTCGGCCACGCCGGGGCCGGCGTGCCAGGCGATGGCCACGAGGTCCCAGCGCTTGTACTTCTTGTAGAACCGGCCGATGTCGCTGCGGGCCTTGGCGTCCTGCACCGACTTCGGGGCATCCTTGGCGCGCCGGTACCCCTTGTGGTTGTTCCACGTGCTGTCGAGGTACTGGTAGGCGCCGGTGGCGGTCCCGCGGCCGCCAGAGTTGGGGGCGCTCTCGATCGTGTAGTTGCCGCCCGATTCGACCTGGCGGAGGCCCTTCATGAACTTCTCGAGGTTGGTGGCCATCAGAGCCCTCCGGGGTTGGTGGTGTGGACGCCGGGCCGAAGCGCCTCGACCAGCGCGGCGCGCAGGTCTTCCCGACTGACCGGGGCCACGACCACGCGGACGTCGTCGGGCTCCTCGTCGTCGAGGTCGTCGTGATCGAGCTCGAAGGCCGTGTCGTCATCGGGGCCGAGGTCGTCGAGGTCGACGGCGAGCTGCCAGGCGGTGCCATCGGCGGCGACGAGCCAGTGCACCTCGGCCGCCTCGAAGGGCCCATCGGGGCCGGCGCCGAGGTTGCGGGCGATCTGCACCCCGACCGCCCGGCTGCGGGTGGCGACCACATCGACCCAACGGCGGGCCGATGTGACCGGCACCCCAGCCTCGCCCAACAGGGCGACAGCACCACCAAGGTCACCGTCGAGGACCACCTCATCGGCGGCGATCTGAGCGCCGAGAGCAACCGAGAAGCGCTCCGGCTCGGGGTCGGTGGACACCTCGTCGACCCCGCACCGGGCCGCCACCACCGCCGGCACCGCATCCGAGCACAGCTCGACGGTCACCAGACCAGGACCGTGGCCGACCACGACGGTCGAGGCCCCGGTGTCGTCGCCGACCGCCGCCCACGTGCAGGGCCCGGTCGCACGGACCTCGTCGTCGACCTCAGCGAGCACCCGGCCCGAGCGGGCCGGGGCCAGCACCGTCGCCAGGTCGTCATCGAGGCGCACCGCGTCACCCGGCGCCGCCCCCGATGCGGCCACCAGACCCCGGGCCATGAGCCCCCGGACCGCGGCGAGGTCAACGATCGGATCAGCAGGGTCGTCGTCCTCGACGAAGGCGGGCACCACCACATCGGCGACCCGGCCCAGAGCCCGCAGCTCGTCGACCGACACCACCAGCACCACCGGCTCCACCTCGGGCTCGGTCACGGTCGCACGCTCGACTGCTCGCGTGCCGCCGCTCGCAACATGCGGGCCACCGCGGCCACCCGATCGTGGGCCAGGTCGATGTGGCGCTGACGGTGCTCAGTACCGGTGTGACCTCGGAACCGATCCGCAACCAGACCCTCCCAATAGGCCTCGGTCTCCTGGACGTCACGACGCAGCGCCAACCGGACGGTGCGCAACCGGGCCGCCTCGCGATCCAACCGTCCAGCGAGCTCTTCGAGCCGCTCAGGAGATGTCGTACGTGCCATGGGGGCAACGTACCGACACCGCCACCCGCTGAGAATGGGAAAGCCTCCCCACCGGGCACCAGGACAACAGCGCGCGGACGATCCGCGCACCGGTGACGAGCCTCGACGGGCGCGCCAAGGACCCCACCCCCGGCAGTGCCGGGGGTGGGGTCGGGATCTGAGAAGAGGTCGGCCGACGGCAGAGCCGACGCGACCGGGACCGAGGGACGCGACCTTCGGGCCGGCGGGGGCCGCCGGGCTCAGGCGCCGGCCTGCTCGAGGGCCCGGGCCCGGGACCGGACCTCGTCGGACGCGTCGATGAGCGCGGTCGACAGGTTCCGCAGAGCGGGCTCATACTCGCTGTCCCACGCGCTGCGGAACCGGTCAGCCGCACCACCCCTCCAATAGGCGGAGTCGAGCTCGGTGCGCAGCGCGCTCACGAGGTCGTCGACCTCGCCGCTGCGACCGGTGAAGCTGCTACCGAGGCTGTCGAGC
>NZ_DATLXO010000181.1:0-2856 GCF_035575815.1 Iamia sp. | reverse complement strand
GCCGAGATCGAGGAGATGGTCGAGCACTGGCTCCAGGCCAACCGCGACGCCGAGGCCGCCGGTGACTGGAAGCCCATGGCCGAGCTCTACACGCCGGATGCCACCTACGGGTGGAACTACGGACCCGGCACCGAGTTCATGGCCGTCGGGCGCGACGAGATCCGCGAGATCGCCCTCGGCGCGGAGATGGAGGGCCTCGGCGGCTGGGAGTACCCGTACGAGGAGATCGTCATCGACGAGGTCAAGGGCCACGTCATCGGCTTCTGGCGCCAGATCGCCGATGCCACCCGAGCGGACGGCACCCGGTACGAGGTCGCCGGCATCGGTGGCTCGTGGTTCGTCTACGGCGGCGACGAGCAGTGGAGCTGGCAGCGCGACTGGTTCGACTTCGGCAATGCGGCGGCGGTGTTCATGGAGATGATGGGCGACGGCACCCTCTCGGCGGGGATGACGGCCCGCATGAACCGCTCGATGAAGGCGAACCTCCCCGGCTGCTACCCCCTCGGCCAGGCCCCGGTCGGCCTCTGGGAGCGCCCGTCGTGACCCCGCCCGCAGCCCTGTTCCGCCGAACTGGTAGGGGATCTGGGGGCTCCCGCCACCGAATCGCCGACCAGTTCGGCGCGGGGTGGGCCCGATGAGCGGGGGAGAGGAGCTGCAGCGCGCGGGGCTTGATGTGCTGCTGATCGACGGGAAGCTGGTGCCGGCGACCGACGGGGCCACCTTCGCAACCGTCGACCCGACCACCGAAGAGGTCCTCGGCATGGCCGCCGATGCCACCGCGGCCGACATGGACGCGGCCATCAGCGCGGCCCGCCGGGCCTTCGACACCACGGCGTGGCCCACCGACGTCGCCCTGCGGGTGCGGGTGCTGCGCCAGCTTCGCGACGCGCTGGTGGCCCACGGCATCGAGATGCGGGCCCTGACCACCGCCGAGGCTGGCGCGCCGACGTTCCTCACCCACGGCCCGCAGTACGACGCGCCGGTGAGCGACCTGGGCTGGGTCGCGGACCTGGCCGAGGGCTACGAGTGGCGCACCGACCTGGGTGAGGCCACGCCCATGGGCGTGGCAACCCGACGGTGGCTGCTGCGCGAGCCGGTCGGCGTCGTCGGGGCGGTGACCCCGTGGAACTTCCCCCACCAGATCAACCTGGCCAAGCTCGGCCCCGCCCTCGCCGCCGGCAACACCGTGGTGCTCAAGGCCGCCCCCGACACACCGTGGGCCGCCAGTGCCGTGGGCCGGATCATCGCCACCGAGACCGACATCCCACCCGGCGTGGTCAACGTGGTGACCTCATCGGACCACGCCCTCGGCGCCCAGCTCTCCACCGACCCACGGGTCGACCTGGTGTCTTTCACCGGCTCCACGGCCACCGGGCGCAAGGTCATGGCCGCGGCCTCGGACACGTTGAAGAAGGTGTTCCTGGAGCTGGGCGGCAAGTCCGCGTTCCTGGTGCTCGACGACGCCGAGGTCGCCGCCGCCTGTGGTTTCGCCGCCTTCACCGTCTGCGCCCACGCCGGTCAGGGCTGCGCCATCACCACCCGGCTGCTGCTGCCCCGCGCCCGGTTCGACGAAGGCGTCGACGCCGTGGTGGCGGCCATGGCCGGGCTGGCCCCGGGGGACCCGAGGGACCCCGGTACCATCTGCGGGCCGCTCATCTCCGCCCGCCAACGCGACCGGGTCGAGGGCTACCTGCAGCTCGCCTCCGACGAGGGCGGCAGCTTCGCCTGCGGAGGCGGCCGACCCGCGGACCGGGAGACGGGCTACTTCGTCCAGCCCACGCTCGTCGTCGGCTTGGGCAACGAGGCCCGCGTGGCCCAGGAGGAGATCTTCGGTCCGGTGCTCGTGGCCATCCCCCACGACGGTGACGCCGATGCCGTGCGCATCGCCAACGACTCGATCTTCGGGCTCTCGGGCTCGGTCTTCAGCGCCGATGACGAGCGGGCGTGGGCGGCGGCCCGGGGCCTGCGCACCGGCACGGTGAGCGTCAACGGGGGGATCTGGTACGGCGGCGACGTGCCCTTCGGCGGCTACAAGCAGTCCGGCGTCGGCCGGGAGATGGGCGCCCTCGGGTTTGAGGAGTACACCGAGGCCAAGTCCGTGGCCGAGCCCGCATGAGGGCCGGGCGGATGCCCCGGGCGGCCGCACATCAGGTGAGGGCAACGGCGCCCTCGGTGATCGCCGACGGCCGCGGCCCTGGTCACGATGCTCCGCTGCGGTCCGTCGGCCAGCGAATCGACATCGAATCGATGGGGAGTGCATGTTGCGCACAGGCATCGAATCGAAAGCGAATCGCCGCCCGACGACGGTTGTCCACAGGCCGCCACGCCATCGAATCGACAGCGAATCGCCATCCGACGGACCGCCGGGCACCCGGGCGCACGGCGCGAGGCGGCCCCCCGCACCCACCCCACGAGGAGGAATCCCACGTGACCAGACGCTTCGACGGGAAGGTCGCCATCGTCACCGGCGCCGCCCGGGGCATCGGTGAGACCTACGCCCACCGGCTTGGCGCCGAGGGTGCGGCAGTGGTCGTCGCCGACATCGACGAGGCGGGGGCCGAGAGGGTGGCGGCCGCCATCAGCGAGGCCGGGGGCTCGGCCACCGGGGTGCGGGTCGATGTCGCCGACCCTGCGTCAGCCGATGCCATGGCGGCGACCGCGGTCGAGCGCCTCGGGGGCATCGACCTGCTCGTCAACAACGCCGCCATCTACGGTGGGATGCAGATCGACCTGCTGCTCACGGTCGACTGGGAATACTACCGCCGGTTCATGGCCGTGAACATGGACGGCGCGCTCATCTGCATCCGGGCCTGCTGGGAGTCCATGGCGGCTCGTGGGGGCGGTGCCATCGTCAAC
>NZ_DATLXO010000180.1:0-26078 GCF_035575815.1 Iamia sp. | reverse complement strand
GCCTTCGCCGCCACCACCCGCAGCCAGGTCGCCATCATCGCCGCCCTCAACGCCGAGGTCGCCGCCCTCGCCGACGAGCTGGCCGCCCATTTTGAACAGCACCCGGACGCCGACATCTACCTCTCCCAGCCAGGAATCGGTCGCAAGGGGATCGGGACCCTCTTGGTGTCCTCGATGCTGCGCCGAGCCGAACACGACGAACGAGGGTGCTTCCTGTTCACCGCCACCGCTCAGAACGCGAGCTGGTACGAGTCCTTCGGGTTCACCGTGATGGCGAACTACCACCCCACCGCCACCTGGCCCGAGGTGTGGGCCATGTGGCGCGACGCCCGTCCGTGCCCGTAGTCGGCCCGTCCCGCCATGTACCGCCACGGCCGGGTTCCGACCCGGCCCTTCGGGGACAGGTGGCGCGACGGCACGGTGGCACACATGGTGGAGCACGCCGGCCGGCGTGCGGAACGTGAAGGTCGGACGAACTCTGAGCTGACCCACGAGGCCGTCGGGTCGGGCTCAGGCGTCGTCCTCGCCGACGGTGCGCAGGGCGGTGGTCAGCGCGGCCCGGAGCCGGCGGGCGGTGGCCGGGGCCAGGTGGGCGGCGATGCGCTCGCTCGCGCCGGGGACCTCGAGCACCACCTGCACCCGGATGTCGTCGATGCCCTCGATGTCGTCGACCAGGTTGAGGATCCACCAGACCGGTGGGGTGTCCTCCTGATCGTCGGGTCCGGACGGGTGGTCGTCCCAGGCGGCGTCGATCGACTGCTTCACGCCGGCCAGTCAACCACGGCCCACCGGCCCTCAGCGGCGGCGAGGACCGGATGGGGAAGGAACGTGGAGGCACCTCGGGCCCGACCCTCCGCGTCCCACTCACAGCCCGCACTGCAGGTCGGACCTGAGTAGACGCCGAGTACGCTCGACGCATGGATCTCTCAGGGTTGATCGATGTGCGGCCGGGCGTCCGCAGCGGCAAGCCCTGCTTCATCGGGACGCGCATCGCGGTCTACGACGTGCTCGAATACCTGGCGAGCGGCATGACCCACGACGAGATCGTGGCTGACTTCCCCGAGCTGACCGAGGCCCACATCCGAGCCGCGCTCGAGTTCGCGGCCGTGCGGGAGCGTCGGCTCGCCGCCCCTGCGTGAGGCTGCTGTTCGACCAGAACTTGTCGCGGCGCCTCGTGGGCGAACTGGGCAACGCTGTTTCCCGACAGCGTCCACGTCGGCGCCGTGGGCCTCGAAGAGGCTCCCCATCGCGAGATCTGGCTCTACGCAGGGGAGCACGGACTACATGATCGTCTCCAAGGACTCCGACTTCCGCCAGCTCGCCTTCCTCCTCGGCCCTCCGCCCAGGGCACTGTGGCTTCGGGTCGGCAATCGCTCGACGGTGGCCATCGCCGAGCTCCTGAGCTCCAGCGCCGATGTCATCGCCCGTTTCGCCGAGTCCGAGGATGAAGCGCTCTTGGTGCTGCCCGCCCTCGACAGCTGATTCGGTCCCACGGGTGGTCGTCCCCGGCGGCGTCGATCGACTGCTTCCGACGGCCAGTCAACCACGAGCCCACGGGTCCTCAGCGGCGGCGGAGGACCGGGTGGGGGAGGAACGTCGAGGCGCTCCGGGCCTCGACGTAGTCGACGAACATACCGAACGGGACCCGGCCGGTCATCTCGATGATCTCGTCGCGCATCTCGGCGTAGACCGGCTGGTGACCCTCGAAGGCGCCGTCGTCCGCGGTGCACCACCAGTGGAACTCGTGGCCGCCCTCGCCCCAGTCACGGCGCTTCCACTCCCGGAGGGTGGAGGTGACGTGGCCGTAGGGGTCGGTCTCATCCACCCGGCGCAGCGGCACCTGCCAGCAGACCTCGGGCTTCCAGTCCATGAACCGGTCGCCGGCCTCGAGCGCGGCCTGGTGCAGCGAGCAGCCGGGGCCGTTCGCGAACCCGGGCCGGTTGAGGAAGATGCATGCGTCATCGACGAGGCGCGACACCGTCTCACCGGCCTTGGTCACCTTGATCGGCCCACCCCGCTTGCGGGCGACCTTCTTGAACTGCCACTGGTCGTCGGTCATGCGCTCGGCCATGGCCTCGACGTGGGCCCGGTCCTCGGCTCCGGTGAAGTGGGCGCCGTAGGAGCAGCAGCCCTGCACCATCTCCGGCGCCGGCGCGTCGAGCACGCCCGGGCACCCCCGTCCGAAGATGCAGGTCCACGGGCTGGTGAGGAACGTGATGTCGTAGACCCAGGTGCGGTCCTCGTCGGGATCGTCGAACGACACGTACTCGTGGAGGTCCTCGGGGGGTCGTCGTCGGGCCACCGGTCGACCCTACCGGTGCCCTGCTCGCCCTCCGAACCCGATGGCGGCGACGGCACCCCGGCTGCGGTATCGGAGGATCCGGGGCCGCGCTGGTCGCGACCTCCCTCGTTCGCGAGGATGCCTGTGTGACGTCAGCTGCACCGGGCCAGAAGCGTGGTTGGCGGCTGGACGAGATGGCCGGCATCGGCCGCGAGAACCTGGACGAGCAACACGTCTCGCGCTACGACGAGAAGGAGGACGCTGACGCGGAGGCCGAGGTGCGTCTGCTCCAGTCGGTGGGGTTGACCCCAGGTTCGACCGTCGTCGACCTCGGCGCCGGCACCGGTCAGTTCGCGCTGGCCGCGGCCGAGGTGTGCCGGCGCGTCGTCGCCGTCGACCCCTCGCCCGTCATGCTCAGCCTGCTCCGGGACAAGGCTCGAAGTCACTCGGTGCCGCTGGAGATCGTCCAGGGCGGCTTCCTGACCTACGAGCACGACGGCGAGCCGCCCGACTTCGTCTACTCGCGCCTTGCGCTGCACCACCTCCCGGACTTCTGGAAGGCCGTCGCCCTCGGCCGCATCCGGCGCATGCTCGGGCCTCGGGGGCTCCTTCGCCTCTGGGACGTCGTGTACCACTTCGGAGTCGATGAGGCCGAGGACCGCATCGAGCGGTGGTGTGCCACGTTGGCCTCGGACGGCGATGGCGATTGGACGCGTGGCGATCTGGAGGAACACGTCAGGGACGAGCACTCCACGTTCACCTGGCTCCTGGAGCCGATGATCCTCCAGACCGGCTTCGAGATCCGCGACGTGAGCTACTCCGACGACGGGTTCTTCGCCCACTACCTTCTGTCGACCTCGCCGCCCCCGTGGGGCTCACGGGCGCACCAGGGTGGCAGTCTCGGGTTGCGGGGCCTGATGGGGCGGCCTCGTAGGTCGCTCCGGTGCGGCTCGCGGCGGTGACGGCGGTGTCTTCGGCGCAGGGGCGGTGACCGTCAGGGGTGGGGGAGGTCGAGGCGCTCGGCGACCTCGGCCCACAGCTCGCGCATCGCGATCGACGCGAGCGACCGAGGGGCGGCGACAACCGTCGGGATCTGTTCGAGCGGCATCCGCTCTACCGCAGATGACACCGGCACGGCAGCACCGAGAAAGCTCCGGTTGGTGCGGACCTCGTCCATCAGGCGCCGGTGGAGCGGCTTGCGGCGGTCGACGAGGGACAGGAACGGGGCCAGCAGCTCAGGCGGGGCACCCAGATCGCCGAGGACGTCGCTGAAGCGGTCGAGGGCCCTCAGGTCGAGTGGGGCGGGCACGACCGGCACCAGCAGCAGGTCGACCGAGCGCACGAGCACCTCGGTGGCGGGCCCGATGCCCGGCGGGCAGTCGACGAGCACCACGTCGTAGTCGCGGGACACCGCCGCCAGCACCCGCTTGAGCGATCGGCGGGGCTTGCGGTTGCCGCTCACGATCACGTCGGCTTCCCGCAGGCTCACGTCGCCGGGCAGGACGTCGAGGCGCGGGAGCCCCGACGGGCGGATCGAGCCGGTGTGGTCCCGGTCGGTGCCGAGCAGGCGCTGGGCGCCGCCCCGCAGCTTGGGCTTGACGCCCAGGCACGAGGTGGCCCCCGCCTGGGGATCGATGTCCCAGATGAGGGTCCGGTGGCCGGCGGCGGCGGCGAGGGCGGCGAGGTTCACGGTCGTGCTGGTCTTGCCCACCCCTCCCTTGAGCGCGGTGAGGGCCACGGCGTGCATCCGACGAGTGTGCCTCGTCGGGCGGGCGGAGGTGGACATCGCGCTACCGCGGCCCGTGGCCAGGCTCGGGGACCACGGTCGCGTCGGGCTGGCCCACGCGCGAGCATCGTCCGATGGCCGGCGAGCTCGACGACATCCGCCAACGACTCGAGGGCATCGGCGAGGAGCTGGCCGACCTGGCCATCCTCCGGCTGCGCGAGTCCATCGACGCCGGGGGCACCGAGTACCCGGTCGACGAGAAGCGCCTCACCCGCGCCCGCCGGGCGGTGGAGAAGGCCGTCCACCTCCTCGACGAACCCGACGACGCCGGCTGAGCGGCTTGAGCCCCGGTGCCACCGGGCCTGCGGTCGAACCAGGCCACCGTCGAGCCGTCCCGGTCACCGCGGTGCGTCTCCTCGCACCGGCGTCGGTCCGAGTCCGCCGCTCAGCCGTCGACGATGGGGGCGGAGTCTCGGGCGGCGGCGGCGAAGATGCCCTTGGCCATGAGGGAGGTCTCGGCCGTGCGGCGGCGTTCGTAGAGCTGCTGGCGGACGGCGTGGATGTCGCGGTCGTCGGGGGCGGCGTCGCCGGCCCACTCGACGAGCTGGCAGGCCAGGCGCAGGCCACCGGCCTCCGCGGTCTCCGTGGCCCGTCGGGCGAGGACGGCGGCGCCGCCGGCCAGAGTGGCGACCTCGTTGGCGATCGCGCTGTCGGGAGCGGGCTTGAGGCGGGCAGGGTTACCGTCCCACCAGCCGCCGTAGAGGCGCCAGATGTTGCGGACCACGAACTCGGGCTCGTCGTACATGGGGCGCAGGTAGGGCTTGGCCAGCGTCTCGTCGGGGACGTGAACGGAGTGGACGATCTCGTCGAGCGTGACGCCGTCGTTCATGAGACCGACGACGCGGGCCACCAGGTCTTCGAGGGTGGTGGCGACATCGTCGAACACTCGGGCGATGCGCTCCTTGCCCTCGATGGGGAGCCCGTGGGCGGGCAGGAGCAGCTCGGGCTCGAGCGCGGCCATCTGGCGGAGGCAGGCCGCCCACTCGGCGGGGTAGCGCTGGACCTTCTGGGGGTTGCCGGCGTTGGGGTAGTTCCAGATGAGGAAGTCGCCGCAGGCGATGGCCCGGTGCGACGGGATCCAGGACCAGGTGTGGTCGTCGGTCTCGCCTCGGCCGTGGTGCAGCTCGATGTCGGTGCCGCCGACGTTCAGGGCCAGGTGGGTCTCGTAGGTGACGTCGGGTGCGGCGGTGTCGTCGGGGAGGAAGTGGTGCGCCCGATCGCCGCCGATGCGGAGCTTGGTGGCCCCGATGCCCCCGAACTGCCGGTTGTTGATGTGCGAGTTGTAGCCGTCGGTGTCGCGGTAGCGGGCGAAGCGGGCGGGCACGGCATCGTGGGCGATGAACCGGGGCCGCTTGTCGCCCCGGCCCTCGGCGTCGGCGACGAAGGCGGGCGAGCCGCCTACGTGGTCGAGGTGTCCGTGGGTGTAGACGAGCGAGTCGACCGGGTCGGTGGACCAGGCTCGGAGGGCGTCGACCACCGCCGCACCGGTGAACGGGCTGCTGGCGTCGAACACGACCAGGCCGTCGTCGGTGCGCAGGGCGACGGAGTGGCTGAACGACTCGACCACCGCGATGCCGTCGCCCACCTCCGACAGCTCCTGGGTGACCCGGTTGGTCGGGGTGTCGACGTCCCCCGAGTCGATGATGCCCGACGAGAGAGCGAGGAGATCAGCCATGTGAGCAACCTTGCCTCAGCGAGAGAGCGCGCGCGCGAGCTCGATGGCACCCGCGCTCGGGCCGTTCGGCGCCTTCGACATCGCCTGTGACCGCATCGCGCGTGCCCCGATCGAGAAGCTCGTGGCTTGCAGCACGCACATGGGACGGTCGAGCAGCCGATGAACCGCCGGGCGTCGCGCTCCTCGAGCTGCTGGACCGGATCTCAGGCCGGAGCGGTGGCGTTGATGGCGCGGACGAGGTGGTGGAGGCCGGCCATCTTGAACACGTTGAACGTGCACGCCAGGCGGGGTAGGTCGAGGTGGTCGTCGTCGGCCCTCTCGGGCGCGAAGGGTTCGGCCCGATCGATGCGGCCCTCGGTGCAGAGGTGGGCGAAGCGATCGTTGAGGTCGGTCAGGTCCTCGTCGCTCACCGGGGTGAGGGTGCGGATCACCAGCCGGGTGCCGACCCAGCGGGTCGAGTGGTAACGACGGTAGAAGCCGGTGACCAGCGAACAGGCGGTGGCGACGTCGTCGGTGCGGTCGGTCAGGTCGATGTCACCGGCGTCGACGTAGCCACCTTCGACGAGGTGCTCCTCGACGAAGCGGGCCCAGCCGTGCCAGTACTGGCCGCCGGGCTCGTCGAGCAGGATCACCGGGGCGGGCACCGCCTTGCCCGTCTGCTGCAGGGTCAGCAGCTCGAGGGTCTCATCCAGGGTGCCGAACCCGCCGGGGAGGGCCACGAAACCGGCGGACTCCTTGATCAACATGAGCTTGCGGGTGAAGAAGTACTTCATGGTGACGAGCTTGGGGTCACCGGTGATGACCTCGTTGGCGTCCTGTTCGAAGGGCAGGCGGATGTTCACCCCGATGGAGCGGTCGCGCCCGGCACCCTCCATGCCGGCCTGCATGATCCCGGGACCGGCCCCGGTGACGACCATCCACCCGGCGTCGGCCATCTCGGCCGCGGTGCGGCGGGCCTGGTCGTAGAGGGGCCCACCGGCGGCAGTGCGGGCGGAACCGAAGATCGTGACCTTGGGGATGTCGCGGTAGGGCGCGAACACGGCGAAGGCATCGCGCATCTCGGCCACCGCGGCCCGCACGATCTTGAGGTCGAGGCGCTCGGTGTCGTCGCGGCCGAGGCGGGCGGCGGTGCGGATGACGTCCCGGATCAGGTCGCCGTCGGCGGGGGCGTCGATGACCCCGATCAGCTCGGCGATGGCGTCCTCCACCGCCGGGTCGAGATCACCGCCGAGGGCGCGGGCCACCGGTGCGGTGCCGAGAGGGGTCAGGGGCTCGGGCGGCTCGGGCAGCGGATCGGGGGCCATGGCCGGGCCAGCCTCGCACGTCACCGTCGTTCACCGTGCTGAGGGCCACGTTCCGCACCCCGCCCGATGTTCGCGGAGCCGTTCCGGAACCGGATGTGGGTGAGCAGCGATTCTGCCTTACGGGTCGCGGATTGGCCTGAGTGCTTGCAGCGTGTCGACGCCCACTACCTCTTCTCGCCACGCGCTCGCTCACGCAGGCCACTACCGGCTGCTCTTCGGTGGCGACGTCGGCGACGAGGCGCTGCGATACGGACTCGAAGCGTTCGAGCTGTGCGTCGATGGCTGCCGTGGGGTCGTCGAAGCAGGCTTGGTCGGCGATGTCGACCCGCGGCAGCTGGCGACGGCGATGTGGGCATTCGATCACGGCTACATCGAGCTCGCCTCGACGACCCGGGGAGCGATCCTTCCCTCTCCGGCCGAAGCGCTCCACGCTCTGCTCGCGGCCATGACTCGATGAACGCGTGCTCGGTGAGCCTCGCTCGGCGCCGTCGCGGCCGTAGCACTCGCATGCGCAGACCAGAACTTGTCCGGGTGGCGGACCGGGCGGTAGTCGCACGAGGGGCAAGGTCCGATCAGCTCGCCGCCGGGGTCAGGAGGCGGCCGAGCCGACCCGGCGCGATCGAGAGCGCGGTGGGCATGCCCTCAGACAGGGATCGCAACACGTTGGCGGCTCCGAGGAGGAAGGCGGCGTGGATCGACGCCGCGCGACGGGCCGCCAACGCCTCGGCTACGGCCGCAGCCAGCAGGAACCCGCCGCCGTGGTCGAGCGCCTGCGCCGACAGCGGGACGGACGACTGAGGTCAGTGGCGACGCCGTGGGGGTGGCTTCGTCCGCAAAATGCCGCCGCGCAACGGCCGTAGTCGACCACCGCGTGCTCGAGCTCGTCACGCGATCGGCGGGCTACCGCCGCCGCCGCTCGCGTGCCATTCGAGTCATCAGACTGCAGGAGCGCCGCCAGCGCCGCCAGCGCCGCCCGTCGATTCGAGGTGTAGTTGATGTGCAGCCTGATCCAGCCGTCCGCCGCCTCGTGTCACCAGCGATGGGATCCCAGATGGCCGGTTGCTCCCACCCGATGGGCCTGAAGAGCGCTTCGCTGATGAAACCCTGCAACCCTGTGGAGGCCAGATCCGGGCTACAGGCCGAATCCTGCGCCCAGAATCGACGCAGCCGCCCGCTGCGGCTCAGCCTGTTGCGGGTTCGAGCGACGCGGTTTAGCCCGTGGCGGGTTCAGGCTCAGGCGCGACCCGCTCGTAGAGGGTGGTGCGCTGCTCGAGGGTGCGGCCTAGGGGTTCCACGATGGCCCCGAAGCCGTCGGTGTCCATGCCCTGGCCGTGGGAGGCGCCGGCGGCCCGCGAGATGCTCTCGTCCATGAGGGTGCCGCCGAGGTCGTTGACGCCCGAGCGCAGCAGCTGCTGGACCCCGCCGGCGCCCAGCTTCACCCAGGACGCCTGGATGTTGGGCACCAGGCCGTCGTACGCGATGCGGGCGACGGCGTGCATGAGCACCACCTCGCGGAACGTCGGGCCACGACGGGACCGTTGCTGGAGGTAGAGCGGCGCCGCCATGTGGACGTACGGCAGGGGCACGAACTCGGTGAACCCGCCGGTCTCGGCCTGCAGGTCGCGGGTGGCCACGATGTGGCGGGCCCAGCTGTCGGGGCTCTCGACGGCCCCGAACATGATGGTGATGTTCGACCGCAGCCCGACCTGGTGGGCGGTGCGGTGGGCGTCGAGCCACTCCTCGGTGTCGATCTTGTCGGGGCAGAGGATCTGACGGACGTCGTCGTCGAGGATCTCCGCAGCGGTGCCCGGCAGGGTGCGCAGGCCGGCGACCATGAGCCGCTGCAGGTAGACCGCCAGGGGCTCACCGAGGCGCTTGGCCCCCTCGGTGACCTCGAGGGCGGTGAAGCCGTGGACGTGGATGTCGGGCGCCGCTTCCTTCACCGCCCGGGTGACGTCGATGTAGTAGTCGCCGTCGAAGCTCGGGTGGATGCCGCCCTGGAGGCACACCTCGGTGGCCCCGAGGTCCCACGCCTCGCTCACCCGGCCGGCGATGTCGTCGAGGGTCAGCAGGTAGGGGGTGCCGCGCAGGTTGAGCGAGCGCGGCCCCTTGGAGAACCCGCAGAACCGACACTTGAAGGTGCAGACGTTCGTGTAGTTGATGTTCCGGTTGCGGACGTAGGTGACCACGTCGCCGACGGCGGCGGCCCGCAGTGCGTCGGCCACCTCCGCCACCGCGTTGACCTCCCGGCCGCGGGCGGAGAAGAGGGTGACGATCTCGTCGTGACCGACCTGCTCGCCGGCGGCCACCCCGTCGAGGACCTCGCGCACCGCCCCGCCGATCGGTGCCGACGGCCCCGGGACAAGGGTCGCGGGGGTCACATCGGCGCCGGAGTACCAGGCCGTCGAGCGACGGCCGACGAGGAGGACCTCGGCCCCGTCGCCCACGTTGCGCACCTCGCCCACCTTGTTGGGGAAGGCCGCCCCGGGGTCGTCGCGTCCGAGCCCCTCCGCATCGGCGCGGTCCATGACCGCGAAGTGCAGGCCGGGGTCGATCCAGGTGTCGGGGTCGTCCACGAAGCGAGGGTGCGCGGTGAGGCGGGGGGCCAGCTGGCGGCCGACCGCCGCGGTGGCGTCGCGCAGGGCGTCGAGGTGCGGCCACGGACGCTCGGGGTTGACGTGGTCGATCGTGACGGGGGAGACGCCGCCGAGGTCCGACACGCCGGCGGCCAGCAGGGGGGCGACCTCGTCGGCCAGGTTGGGCGGGGCCTGGACGTGCACGTCGGGCGGCAGGATCAGGCGGGCCAGGGCGATGGCCCGGAGGTGATCATCGGGAGGGCACGGCGGGTGGCCGTGCATCGCGGTGCCCGGCTTGGGCAGGAAGTTCTGCACGATCACCTCCTGCACGTGACCGTGTCGTCGGTGCACCGCGGCGATGGCCTCGACCGCCGCGACGCGGTCGGCCTCCTCCTCACCGATGCCGCAGAGGATGCCGGTGGTGTAGGGGATGTGCAGCTCACCGGCCCACTCGAGGGTGTCGAGCCGACGCACCGGCAGCTTGTCGGGCGCGCCCCGGTGGGCGAGCAGGTCAGCGCGGAGCGTCTCGACCATCATCCCCTGGCTGGGGCTCACCTCGCGGAGGCGGGCCAGCTCGTCCTTGGGCAGTGCACCGGGGTTGGCGTGGGGGAGCAGACCCGAGTCGTCGAGGACCGCCCGACAAGCGGCGACGAGGTAGTCGGTGGTCGACGTGTAGCCCCGATCGTCCAGCCAGGCCCGCGCCGCGGGGTAGCGCTCCTCAGGCGCCTCGCCCAGGGTGAAGAGCGCCTCGTGGCAGCCGGCGGCCGCACCCCGACGGGCGAGGACGAGCACGTCATCGAGCTCGAGGTACGGCGAGGACAGCCGGGCCGGGGGCTGGGCGAAGGTGCAGTACCCGCAGCGGTCGCGGCACAACATGGTGAGCGGGATGAACACCTTGGGCGAGAACGTCACCCGCCGACCGAAGGCAGCGTCACGTGCCTCGCCGGCGCGGGCCAGGAGCTCGGAGGTCGCCAGGGCGGTGAGGTCCGCGGTCACCCGCGCAGGTTACCGGCGAGCGGCGGCGTCCCTCGCGCTCGCCGACTGCGCTGCCCTCGGCCTCGCACCGAGGGGCGGGGAGCCAGCCCCGGAGAGCCCTCCGGATCAGCAAGGGCGCGGGTGGCGTCCGGCCTGTGGCGGTCGACCCAACGACGCGCAGTGACTGATCAGGTGCCCGTGGGTTCGGCGGGGAGCAGTGACGCCGCTGCGGGGTCGACCAGCCAGATGACCCGTTCGCCCTCGATGCGCGCGCCCGGGGTGTCGTCGCCCCGGGCGACGGCCGCGAGGGCCTCGGCCTTCTCCTCGCCGGCAACGGTGACGAGCACCAGGCGGGCCCGGGCGATGCCGGCGAAGGTGAGGGTCATGCGGGTGTAGGGGTTGTCACCCGAGGGGTCGTCGTTCAGGGTCACCAGGCGGCCAGGGTCGGCCTCCAGGGCCTCGGACCCGGCGAAGAGCGACGCGGTGTGTCCGTCCGCGCCGAGTCCGAGGTGGATCACGTCGAAGCGGCCCAGGTCCCCGACCCGCAGCTGGTAGGCGTCGACCTCGGCGCAGCGCATCAGGTGGGTGGCGTTGGCGGCGCCGACCCGGTCGAGCAGCGCCTCGCGGGCCAGGAGGTAGTTGGAGCCCTCGTGGTCGTGGGGCACGCAGCGCTCGTCGCCCCAGTACACGTCGACCTTCCACCAGTCGATCCGGGTGAGGGCGTCGGCGGCGAGGCGCTCGTAGCAGCGGCGGGCCGTGCCACCGCCGGAGAGGGCGAGGGAGAAGGCATCATCGGCGCGAGCCCCGAACGCCTCGACCACTCGGTCGGTGAAGGCGCCGGGGACGTCGTCGACCACCGTGAGGCCCTCGAGGCTCACGATGCTCCCGCGGTCGCTGTCACCCCGACCGTGGTCGCAGACCGCCCGGCGGCGCTCACGAAGGGCCTGCATCCGGGCGCAGGGCGGCCGCCTTCTCCCCGAGGGTGCCGAGCAGGTCGTCGTAGGACGCCTCGAAGGCGTTGACGCCCTCCTTCTCGAGCAGGTCGGTGACGTCGTCGAGCGGAACGCCCACCGCTGCGAGGCGCGCGAGGGACTCGATGGCATCGGCGTCCTCGGTGTCCACGGTGCGAGCCACGGTGCCGTGGTCGGCGAAGGCCTCGAGGGTGGCGTCGGGAAGGGTGTTGACGGTGTCGGGGCCGATCAGCGTGTCGACGTAGAGGATGTCGGGGTAGGCGGGGTCCTTGGTCGACGTCGAGGCCCACAGGGGCCGCTGGACCTTGGCCCCGGCGGCGGCCAGGGCCTCCCACCGAGGACCCGAGTAGCGCTCGAGGAAGAGGGCGTAGGCGCGCCGGGCGTTGGCGACCGCGGCGCGGCCCTTCAGGGCGACGGCCTCGTCGGTGCCGACGGCGTCGAGGCGACGGTCGACCTCAGCGTCGACGCGGCTGACGAAGAACGACGCCACCGACGAGACACCGGCGATCGCCTCGGACGAGGCCCCCGAGGCCACCAGCTCCTCGAGCCCGGCCTGGTGGGCTTCGATCACATCGCCGTAGCGGTGCAGGCTGAAGAGCAGCGTGACGTTGATGCTGCGGCCCTCGGCGATCATGCGCTGGATCGCGGGGAGACCCTCGGTGGTGCCCGGGATCTTCACGTACAGGTTGGGCTCGTCGATGCGCTGGTGCAGGTCGCGCGCCGCGGTGGTGGTGCCCTCGGTGTCGCGGGCCAGGCTGGGCGCCACCTCGACCGACACGTAGCCGTCGCCGCCGTCGCTGGCGTCGTACACCGGACGCAGCACCGCCAGGGCGCCCTCGATGTCGGACACGACGAGTTCCCAGTAGGTGTCCTCGACCGACATCCCGGCGTCGAGGCACGCGCGGAACTGGTCGTCGTAGTCGTCGGAGCCGGCGATGGCCTTCTGGAAGATCGACGGGTTCGAGGTCACCCCCCGCACCCCCCGACGCACCCACGCCGCCAGCTCGCCGTGATCGAGAAAGCTGCGGCGCAGGTTGTCGAGCCACGGGCTCTGGCCCTGCTGGTCATAGAGGTCGTGCAGGCGGGTCATCGGGACCTCCGGGTGGGGTCGGGCTGTGGTGGGGTCAGGCTGTGGTCGGGCCGAGACCCGGGCGGGTCGGGGCCGGGGGCCGAGTACGGATCAGGCGTCGGCGGGGCCGTCCAGGTCGGCGAGCAGCTCGCGACCGCGCTCGACCACGTTCTCGGGTGTGAACCCGAACCGGGCCAGGACCTCGTCACCGGGCGCCGAGACGCCGAAGCGGTCGATGCTGACGCTGGCGTCGGCCCAGCGGTCCCAGCCGAGCGACACGCCCGCCTCCACCGCGAGGGTGGGGATGCCGGCGGGCAGGACGAAGTCCTGGTAGTCGAAGTCCTCGGCCGCGAAGAGGTCCCAGGAGGGCATGGACACCACCCGCACCGAGAGGCCGTCGGCCCGGAGCAGCTCCGCGGCCTCGGCGCAGACCCAGACCTCGCTGCCGGTGCCGATCAGCACCAGATCGGGGTCCTCGACGTCGTCGGAGAGCACGTAGGCGCCGCGGAACACGCCGTCGGGGTCGGTGCCGGCGAGCACCGGCAGGCCTTGGCGCGACAGGGCCAGGGCGGTGGGGCCGGTGCCGGCGACGGCCACGGCCCAGGCCGCGGCGGTCTCGTTGGCATCCGCGGGGCGGATCACCCGCAACCCCGGGATGGTGCGCAGGGCCATGAGGTGCTCGACGGGCTGGTGGGTGGGGCCGTCCTGGCCCAAGCCCACCGAGTCGTGGGTGAAGGAGAACACGACCTTGGCCTCGCTCACCGCCGCCAGGCGGACCGCCGGGCGGCAGTAGTCGCTGAACTGCAGGAACGTGCCGCCGACGGGGAGGGTGCCGCCGTGGACGCCCATGCCGTTCATCACCGCGGCCATACCGTGCTCGCGGACGCCGAAGTAGATCTGGCGGCCGCCGGGATCGTCCCGCGACTGGACGCCCACGTCGGTGATGGCGGTGCCGGTGTTGCCCGAGAGGTCGGCGCCGCCGCCGATGAGGCCGGGCACGGCGTCGAGGAGGGCCCCGAAGCACTCCCCGCTGGCCACGCGGGTCGCGATTTTGGTGCCGACCTCGTAGGTCGGGAGGGCGGCGGCCCACTCGTCGATGCCGGTGGCGGCCTGGGCCGCGGCCCAGGCGGTCTTGTCGCCGTCCCAGTCGTCGAAGCGCTGCTGCCACTCGGCGTGGGCGGCCTGGCCCCGGGTCCCCGCCTCGCGGTAGAGCTCCAGCACCTCGTCGGGTATGTGGAACATCTCATCCGCGGGCAGGCCCATGACCTCCTTGGTCCGGGCCACCTCCTCGGCGTCGAGGGGGTTGCCGTGGGCCTTCGGGTCGTCGGTGAAGGTGGGCGACGGGTAGGCGACGTGGCTGCGCAGCACGAGCAACGTGGGCCGGGTCTCGTCCACCTTGCCGGCGAGCAGACCGGCCTCGAGCGCGTCGAGGTCGTTCGCCACCTCGCCCAGCTCGATGACCTCCCAGCCGTAGGCCCGGAAGCGGGCCGGGGAGTCGTCGGAGAAGGAGAGCTCGGTGCGGCCGTCGATCGAGATGTGGTTGTCGTCGTAGACGGCGACCAGTCGCCCCAGCCCGAGGTGGCCGGCGAGCGAGGCCGCCTCATGGCTGATGCCCTCCTGGAGGTCGCCGTCCGACGCGATCACCCAGGTGTGGTGGTCGACGACCTCGGGGCCGTAGGTGGCGCGCAGCCACCGCTCGGCGAGGGCCATCCCGACGGCGTTGGCCAGTCCCTGGCCGAGGGGGCCGGTGGTGACCTCGACCCCGGCGGTGTGGTGCACCTCGGGGTGCCCCGGGGTCGCCGAGGCCCACTGGCGGAAACCCTTGAGGTCATCCAGGCTCAGCCCGTAGCCGGTGAGGTGCAGCATCGAGTACTGCAGCACCGAGGCGTGGCCGCAGGAGAGCACGAAGCGGTCGCGGTCGACCCACTGGGGCGACGCCGCGTCGTACTTCATCACCCGGGTCCAGAGCACGTGGGCCAGCGGGGCCAGGGCCATGGCGGTGCCCTGGTGACCGCTGTCGGCGTGGAGGGGCATGTCCATGGACAGGCCACGGATCACGTTGATGGCGCGCGTCTCGAGCTCGTGGTCGGTCACGCCCCGCACACTAGTGAGCGGGTGGTGGACCCACTCCGCCGACGGACTCCCGCACCGCCGGGAGCCGGGAGTCCTGCGATCCGGTGGCCAGCGCCTCGGGGCCGGTGTCCTGACGGGCCGTCAGGTTTCGCCCTACGCTGCGCTGGACACCTGACCAGGAGCGCCTGCGATGCCCGACTTCCCCGTCCACGACCGCCTGTTCATCGGCGGTGACTGGGTCGCCCCGACCGGCGGCGACGTGATCGACGTCGTCAACCCCTCCACCGAGGCGCTGGCCGGACGGGTGCCCGACGGGACGACGGCCGACATCGACGCCGCGGTGGCCGCGGCCCGTGACGCCTTCGACCACGGACCCTGGCCCCGCATGAGCCCCAAGGAGCGGGCCGAGGTCCTCGCCGCCACCTCCGGCGCCATCACCGCCGACATCAGGGACTGGCCGAGCTGATCTCCACCGAGAACGGGTCGCCGGTCTCCTGGTCGGTCATGGGCCAGGTCTTCGCCGCGACCATGGTCGCGGACCAGTACGTGGCCCTCGCCGACTCCTACGCCTTCACTGACGTGCGCGCCGGGATGATGGGCCCCTCGGAGGTGCGCCGGGTGCCCGTCGGGGTCGCAGCCGGGATCATCCCGTGGAACGTGCCCCTCTTCATCTCCATGCTGAAGCTGGCCCCCGCCCTCGTCGCCGGGTGCACGATGGTGCTCAAGCCCGCCCCCGAGTCGCCGCTCGACGCCTACGTGCTGGCCCAGATGCTGAGCGACGCCGGCCTGCCGCCCGGCGTCGTCAACATCGTCGCCGCCGGGCGCGAGGTGGGTGAGCACCTCGTGACCCACCCGGGGGTCGACAAGGTGTCCTTCACCGGATCGACGGCCGTCGGTCGCCACATCGGGGCCCTCTGCGGCGGTCTGCTGCGCCCCGTCACCCTCGAGCTGGGCGGGAAGTCGGCCGCCATCGTCCTCGACGACGCCGACATCGCCACCGCGGTCGCCGGCATCGTGCCCAACGGGCTCATGAACAACGGTCAGGCGTGCGTGGCCCAGACCCGCATCCTGGCCGGGCGCGAGCGCTACGCCGAGGTCGTCGAGGCCGTGACCGAGGCCACCGGGGCCATGAAGGTCGGCGACGCCCTCGACCCCGGGACCGAGGTCGGTCCACTGGTGGCCGAACGGCAGCGCGACCGGGTCGAGGGCCTCATCGCGTCGGGGCGCGAGCAGGGCGCCCGGGTCACCGTCGGCGGCGGTCGCCCGGCCGGGCTCGACCGGGGCTGGTTCGTCGAGCCCACCGTGTTCGCCGATGTCACCAACGACATGCGCATCGCCCAGGAGGAGATCTTCGGGCCCGTGCTCTCGGTGATCCCCTTCGACGACGTCGAGGACGCGGTGCGCATCGCGAACGACTCCGACTACGGGCTGTCGGGCTCGGTGTGGGGTGCCGACTCCGAGGCCGCGGCGGACGTGGCCCGCCGGATCCGCACCGGCACGATCAACGTCAACACCTTCACCATGGACATGGGCTCGCCGTTCGGGGGGTGCAAGGCCTCGGGACTCGGCCGCGAGCTGGGCCCCGAGGGGCTCGAGGCGTACCTGGAGACCCAGACCGTCGCCCACCGGGCCGAGGTCTGAGCACCGACGATGGCGCTCCCGAGCCCCCGCGACCCCGAGGTCACCCGCGCCGTCCTGGCCGGGTGGATCGGCGGGCGCGTCGACGGCGAGGTGTCGGTCGCCCCACCGTCGGGCCCGGCGGCCACCGGCTTCAGCAACGAGACGATCCTCGTCGACGCCACCTGGGACGAGGGTGACGGCGTCGCCGAGCACCGGTTGGTGTTCCGCGTGCAGCCCACGTCCCACGCCGTGTTCCCCCACGACCTCTTCGAGGTGCAGCACCGGGTGATGTCGGCCCTGGGCGATCAGCGCGGCCTGCGGGTGCCGCGGCTGCGGTGGTACGAGGAGGACGCCTCGGTGCTCGGGGCGCCGTTCATGGTGATGGACCGCGTCGATGGGGAGGCCCCCACCGACAACCCGCCGTACCCCACCGAGGGCTGGCTGAAGGACGGGTCCCCGGAGCTCCAGCGCGCCGTGTGGGAGCGCGGCCTCGACGCCATGGCCGCCGTGCACCAGGTGGACTGGAAGGGCCACGGCCTGGCCGACCTCGACCCGTGCCCCGAGGGGGGCAGCCGGCTCGGGGCCCGGGTCGAGGAGTGGGCCGCCATGTTGCGCTGGGCCTCACCGGAGGTGCGCCAGGCGGTCCCCGAGGCGGGGCTGGCGTGGCTGCGGGAGAACCAGCCGCCCGACATCGCGGACCCGGCCCTGTGCTGGGGCGACAGCCGGATCGGCAACCAGCTCTTCGACGGCCGGGACTCGCCCGCCACCGTCCACGTGGCCGCGGTGCTCGACTGGGAGATGGTCCACGTCGGTGACCCGGTGCAGGACCTGGGCTGGTTCACGTGGATGGATCACACCCTCTCGGCCGGACTCGACGTGCCCCGCCTGCCGGGGCTGCCCTCGTACCCCGAGACCACGGCGCGGTGGGAGGCCGCCACCGGGCGCTCGGCCCACCAGCACCGCTGGGCCGAGATCCAGGCCGGGGTGGGCTTCGCCATCGTGATGGTGCGCCTGACCGAGCTGCTCAAGGACTCCGAGCTGTTCCCCCACGACACCGACTACGACCGCACCAACATGGGCTGCGTCGCGCTCGAGCGGGCCTTGGCCGCCCTCGACGTCCACCCCGACGACCTGGCCTGAGCTTCTCTCGGTCGCGGCGCCGGCACGAGTGCCGTCATAGGCCGAGGAAGGCGGCGATCGCCTCGACGAATGCCTCAGGCCTGTCCGTGTGCACGCCATGACCGCCGTCGATGGTGACGAGGTGGCCGTTCGCAAACTGGTCTGCCATCTCGGCCAGCTGCTGCTGGTCGACGTGGCTCTTTGCGCCTCCGGCGATCACGAGCGTCGGGATCGAGATGCTGGCGAGCGCATCCCACCACCGAGGGTCAGGCTCGTTGCGCTGGGCGTAGATTGCGGGAACGACATCCCAGTCGAACGGCAGGTCGGCGGCGGGCTCTTCGGGCACCTCGCGTGCGGGCGTTGGCCGGCGGGGCGGCGGAGCCTCCTCGAGGACGAGCCGCCCGATGGCCGCCGACTGCTGTCCGGCCGCGAGGTAGGCGACCATCCCGCCGAGCGAGTGCCCGACGAGACACGCGTCCACCAGACCCAGCTCGTCGAGTGCGTCCAGCAGGTCGTCTCTCATGAGCTCCAACGAGTACTGCGGCATGTGTGGGCTCGCACCGTGACCACGCAGGTCGAAGGCGTACACCGATCGGCACGGAGCCAGTGCGGCGGCAACCCGCTCCCAGGTGGTCGAGCTCTCACCCAGCGAGTGCAGCAGCACGATCGCGGGACCCGAGCGGTCACCCCAGCGCCGGTACGCGAGCCGGGCGCTCCCTGCGCCGTCGTCCGGGACCGTCGCCGACACGGCCCCAAGGCTACAGGGCTGTAGTCAGGGCGGCCGGGCCGCTCGTCGGGCACAGGCCCCGACGAGGTCAGGGGCAGGTGCGGAAGAGCAGGATCGAGGCGGTGAAGCCGTGGAGGTGGCTGCGGGCGCCGATCGGTCCGATCTCGCCGGCACAGGCCATGCCGGCCACCGCTGGGCCGACCAGCTCGGAGACCAGCTCGGCGTCGTGGTCGGGGACGCCGAAGAACGGGTAGCCACGCCCGTTGCAGGTGAAGACCAGAGCCCCCCGCTCCCGGCCGGGGGCATCCTCGTCGGCGACGTCGGCCACGTCGGCCACGTCGGCCAGCAGGCGGCGGAGCTCGTCATCCGCGCTGGCCGCGTCGCGCACGTGGAACTGGATGGTGGTGCCCACCTCGACCCGGTCACCGATGACGACGCCGCCACGGTCGGGATCGACCCCGACGACGGTGCGGATGAGGAAGTCGCCGGTGCCGAAGGTGGCGAGGCCCTCGTCGACGACCACGCCGACCTGGGGGCCCATCTCGAACAGGCTGCGATCCTCCTCTCCGATGGCGTCGCGCAGGGCGAGCAGGCGGTCGAGGGCGGGTTGGCCGGCGAGGCCGAGGACGAGGGGACCGTCGACCTCGGTGACGATCATCGGTTCACCGACGGGACGGCAGCCCTGAGACACCAGCGGGGTGATCTCCACGCCGCGAGGGAGCAGCACTCCGACAGCGCCGTCGCGGTGGACCTCGTCGTCGAGGAGCAGGCGGTTGCCGCCGGGGCCGCGGGCGGCCGAGGCCAGCCCGCCCACGACGGTGAGCTCGGGAACGTCGTCGGCCATGGCTTCGAGCAGGGCCTCGAGGGGCAGGGAGAACGGGTCGGCGAGCAGGAGGAGGGTCCGGTCACCCCCCTCTCCGACCCCGGCGGGGACGCCCGCGATCGAGAGGCCGCCATCGACGGGACGAGCGGCCAGGCGCACGGGGACCACGGGACCCGTGCGCCCGGCCCAGAGCGAGACGGCCGGGCCGTGCTCGACCTCCCGGGGCCCGCCGATGACCGTCGACGCGGTGGCGCCGATCAACGTCCGCGGGGCGAGGGTGGCGCGGACCGTGGCGGCCAGGTCCGAGGCGATCCCGGCGAGAGCGGGCGAGACGAACAGCACCGCCAGGTCGGGCTCGGGCCCGAGGCGGTCGAGCACGGCGCCCACGACCTCCCCGATGGCTTCGGGTGGCGACGGGTGCTCGGAGAGGGCGGCGGCGAAGGACACGGGTGGGCTCAGCCCGACGGCGGCAGCAGGGTGAGCGGCACCACGGTGACCGGGCCCTGGTCGAGGCGGCAGTGGGCCTCCACGGTGTCGTAGTCGGTGAAGTCGAGCTGGGCCCGCACCAGGCGGTAGTTGAACTTGCCCGGCTCGACCTGCAGCGGTTGGACGTTGCGGGCGATCTGGGTGTCGACTCGGCGGTAGATCACCTCGAGGGCGCCCTGCCCGGCCTCGTCGGACCGGCACCGGACCAGCACGAGCAGGTGCGGCTCGACGGTCAGCGGCACCGGAGAGGGCGCGGCGAACGAGAAGTGCACGCCGGTGATGTCGATGCGCGTGGAGGGCCCGGGGACCGAGCGCATCTCCATCTCCTCGATGAAGACGGCGGCGACGATGTCCATGGGCCCACCGTAGGCCCCGCTTCGCGGTCGACCGACCCAATGGCCGTGACGGGGCTGCGCGGGGGCGCGGAGGCTGTCGGACAGCGCGAGAAGACCAGCGGGGCGGGAGATGGGGGGCGGGGCGGGGTGGGACGGGGTTCAGCCTTGGACCTGGGTGCCGCCGATCCAGGTCTCGGTGCAGCGGAGGGTGTGGGGGTCGAGGGCCACGACGTCGGCCCGCCGGCCCGAGGCCAGGGCACCGCGGTCGTGGAGGCCCAGCAGGGCGGCGGGGGTCGCCGACGCCGCCCGCACTGCCCGCTCCAGCGACACCCCCACCCGCCCGACGACGAAGGCGACGGCGGCGTCCATGGTGAGGCTGCTGCCGGCGATGGTGCCATCGGCGAGGCGTGGCGCCGATCCGTCGTGGACCAGACCGATCTCGTCGGCCCGGCCGGTGCGCCAGGCGACGGCGTCGGTGACGAGCGCGATGCGGCCGTCGGGCTTGCACCGGAAGGCGACATCGAGCGCCGCAGGGTGGACGTGGATGCCGTCGGCCACGAGCGACACCGCCACGCGGTCGTCGGTGAGGAACGCGCCGACCAGGCCGGGCTCACGGTGGTGGAGGCCCGACATGGCGTTGAAGCCGTGGGTCGCCAGCCGGGCCCCGGCGTCGATGGCCGCCGTCGCTTGGACGAGGGTGGCATCGGAGTGGCCGACCGCCGCGAGGCCGCGCCGGGCCACGACGGCCCGGATGCCGTCGAGGGCCCCGGGCCCCTCGGCGCCCAGCGTCACGAGCTTGACGATGGCGGGCAGGCCGGCGATCCACTCGGCGTCGGGCGGCCGGACCAGCTGCGGCGGGTGAGCGCCGGGCCGGGACCCGAGGAAGGGGCCCTCCAGGTGCACCCCGGCGATGTGGGGCCGGGCCCCGGGGCGGCCGGCGGCGGTGGCGATGGCCTCGATGCGGTCCGGGTACGCGCCTAGGGGTGCGGTGACGAGCGTCGGGAGCCAGGTGGTCGTCCCCTGGGCGGCCAACAGGTGGTCGAGCCGCTCCCAGCCGGCGGCGTCGGCGGTGGCCACGTCGACGTCGTCGATCCCGTTGACCTGTAGGTCGATGAGGCCGGGGGCGAGGATCCGATCCGGCACCAGTCCGGTGGTGGGCACGACGGAGGTGACCCGGCCGCCATCCATCTCGACCAGCCCGGGGGAGAGCACGCCCATCGGCGTGACCACTCGCGACCCCGCCAGCACCGTCACGGCCCGGACAGTACCGGTCGCCACCGGTTCGGGGGCGGCTCGAACTGGTCGCGGAAACCGTCGCGGGAGCGACGGCGATCGCGACCGGTTCGGGTGAGGGCTCGATCGGGTGGGGGGCCGGCCGGGGGGCGAGGGTTGGGCCGGTACCATGCGGTGGTGGCAGACGTGGTGGGCTCGACGCGGGATGCCATCTTGTCCGAGGCGCGCCGGTGCTTCGCCGAGAAGGGCTTCGACGGCACGTCGCTCAACGACATCGCCGCCGGCGTCGGCATCCGTCGCCCGAGCATCCTCCACCACTTCCCGTCGAAGGAAGCCATCTACGCCGAGGTCTTCCTCGGCGTCATGGGGCAGTGGTCGTCGCGGGTCGAACAGGCGGTCGAGGAGCCCTCGAACGAGGGTTGGAACAAGGTCGACCACGTCATCACCGCCGGCTTCCACTTCTTCCAGGAGAACCCCGACTTCGTCCGCATGGCCCGGCGTGAGGCCCTCGAGGGCGGTCGCCACCTGCCCATCGACCTCGGCAAGGTGCTGCGTCCCCACTTCGAGCGGGCGGTGGCCTACTTCCAGCGGGAGATGGACGCCGGCCGCTTCCGCCAGCACGACCCCGAGCACCTCGTGCTCTCGGGCTACGGGGCGATCCTCACCTACTTCTCCGACGGCCCGTTCCTGCTGGGCCTGCTCGATCGCGACCCCTTCTCCGACGAGGTCCTCGAGGCCCGCCTCCAGCACCTGCTCGACCTGTTCCGCACCGCCCTGGTGCCCGCCGAGGACGCCTGAGCGCACGGTCCGGCCGCCGGGGTCGGGCGGGGCGACGGTAAGGTCCGCCGCCGTGCCCGCCCCCTCCCCGGCCCTCACCCACACCCTGTCGGAGGCGGCGTCCAAGCGCCTGCTCGCCGGCCACGGTGTGCCGCTGCTGCCCGAGCGGGAGGTGCCCACCGCCGACGACGCGGTCGCGGCGGCCGCCGAGCTCGGTCTGCCCGTGGTCGTGAAGCTGTGCGGCGACGCCATCGCCCACAAGACCGAGCGCGGCCTGGTCCGCCTCGGGCTGGGCGACGACAGCGCGGTGCGCGCCGCAGCCGCCGACCTGCTCGCCGCGGTCACGCCCGCCGACGGCGATGTCTCGTTGCTGGTGGCGCCCATGGTGCGGGGCAACCGGGAGCTCATCGCCGGGGTGTCCCGCGATCCACAGTTCGGCCCGACGGTGCTCCTCGGCGTCGGCGGCATCCTGGCCGAGGCCGTCGGCGACGCGGTGGTGCGCCTCGTGCCCCTCTCGCGCGCCGATGCCGAGGACATGATCGACGGGCTCGCGACCCAGGCGCTGTTGGGCCCGTTCCGGGGTGAGCCCGCTGTCGAGCGCGACGCCCTCGTCGACGTGTTGATGGGGCTCTCCGCGGCGGTCGAAGCCGACCCGTCCATCGCGTCGATCGACCTCAACCCGCTGATCGTCGTCGACGGTCGACCCATCGCCGTAGACGCCCTCGTCGAGCGGGCGGACGCCGCACCCGACGCCGAACCCGCAGACGAGGCCGGACCGGGCCGAACGGGTGGCCGCCCGGCGCCGACCGCCGAGCAGTTCCGGGCCCTCTTCGAGCCCCGCGGCGTCATCGTGGCCGGGGCCTCGACGCACCCCGGGAAGTTCGGGTTCGTCACCCTCCACAACATCCTGGCCTGCGGCTATGAGGGGAAGGTGTTCGCCACGAACCGCGACGGGGCCGAGGTCCTCGGTGTACAGACGGTGCCCGACATCGCCGAGATCCCCGATGGCAAGGCCGATCTCATCTTCATGTGCACCCCGGCGGCGGCCAACCGCGAGCTGATCCGGGCGGCGGCGGCCAAGGGCGTCCGGGCCGCGTTCGTCACCTCCGCCGGCTACGGCGAGGCCGGCCCCGACGGCGAGGCGGCCCAAGCGGCGCTGGTCGCCCTGTGCGATGAGCTCGGCGTTCTGCTCGCCGGACCCAACGGCCAGGGCGTGGTGTCGACGCCCGCCGCGCTCTGCGCCCAGATCGTCGCCCCCTACCCCCCGGCGGGGCGCATCGGGGTGGCCAGCCAGTCGGGCAACTTCGTCTCCAGCTTCGAGAACCTCGCGGTGGCCACCGGCATCGGCATCAGTCGGGCCGTCAGCGCCGGCAACGCGGCGGCGGTCAATGTCGGTGACTACCTCGAGCACTTCGCCGTCGACCCCGAGACGGCGGTGAGCCTCGCCTACGTCGAGGGCGTGCCCGACGGCCGGGCCTTCTTCGAACGCATCCGCACCGTCGCCGCCCGCAAGCCCCTCGTGCTGCTGAAGGGGGGCGCCACCGCCGGCGGTCAGTCCGCGGCGGCGAGCCACACCGGTTCGTTGGCCACCGACGACCGCGTGTTCGACGGGGCCTGCCGCCAGGCCGGCGCGACGCGCGCGACCAGCGTCGAGGATGCCTTCGAGGCCGCCGCCACCTTCGCCACCCAGCCCCTGCCCCAGGGGCCGCGCACGGTCGTCATGACCACCGCCGGAGGCTGGGGCGTGGTCTGCGCGGATGCGATCCACCGCTCGGAGCTCACCCTGGCGGACCTGGCCGAGGAGTTGCGGGCGGCGATCGACGAAAAGCTGCCGCCGCGCTGGAGTCGGAGCAACCCCGTCGATCTCGCCGGGGGCGAGACCCGTGACACCATCCCGGAGGTGATGGAGCTGATCGCCGCCCACCCCGACGTCGACGCGCTGATCTACCTCGGACTGGGGATCCAGGCCAACCAGGGGCGTCTGATGCGCCGGGGCCCGTTCCACCCGGCTCACGGCCTCGGTCGGATCGTCGACTACCACGAGCGCCAGGACGCCCGCTTCGCCCAGGCTGCGGCCGACATCAGCGACGCCACCGGCAAGCCGATCCTCAGCGCGACCGAGCTCGCCGTCGCCGACCCGGAGAACCCGGGCCCGGCCACCGTCCGGGCCACCGGTCGGGTCTGCTACCCGACCGCCGACCGGGCGGTGCGGGCGCTCGAGCACCTGTGGCGGCGCCGCCGGTTCCTCACCCGTGCCGCAGAAGGCACGCCCTGATGCCCGCCGGCGACGAGCTCCCGACCGATCCCGACGACGACCCGGTCCCGGAGCCGCTCGCCGAGGGCACCCGGGACCTGCCCATGTTCCCGCTGGGCTCGGTGCTGGTGCCGTCGATGGTGCTGGGTCTCCACGTCTTCGAGCACCGCTACCGCCGCCTGGTGCGCGACTGCCTCGACGGCACGCCGGAGTTCGGGGTCGTGCTCATCGAGAGGGGCAGCGAGGTCGGCGGGGGAGAGGTCCGCACCATCGTCGGGACCGTCGCCCGCATGGTCGAGGCCGCCGAGCTCCCCGACGGACGCTTCGCCATCCAAGCCGTGGGCACCCAGCGGATCCGCGTCCAGCGCTGGCTCGACGACGCCCCCTACCCCCGGGCCGAGGTCGAGGACTGGCCCGACGAGCCGGCGGCGCCCGACGTCGACGTCGACGTCGACGTCGACGTCGACGCCCTGCGCACCGACGCATTGGCCCTGCTGCGCCGGTCGCTCGCGCTCCAGGCCGAGCTGGGCGAGCCGTCCCCGCCCAGCACCGTCGAGGTCACCGACGAGCACGAGGCCGCCAGCCACCAGATCGCGGCGCTGGCCCCGATCGGTCCCCATGACCGCCAGGCCCTGCTGGCGGCACCGGGCACGGCCATGCGCCTCACCGAGGAGGCGGTCCTGCTCGGCGAGGCCATCGAGCTGCTCACGGCGCGCCTGGCGATGGGCTGACGGGGAGGCGGGAAGATGGTGTCGACCTCCCGGACCGGGGAAGAGCGACGCCGGTGGTCGGTGCTTGCACCGTCCCCCCGGGCCAGGTAGGAAGACCTGCTCGGGGACCGGCCGGCCTCACTCGCAGCCCCGCTGCGAGACCGACACATGGAGACATCAGTGGCGAACCCCAAGCGAGCGACGGCCGACCGCGATCGTGGCCCCAAGGAGAGCGCGACCGAGGTCTGGGGGCTCGTCCGCGACTACGCCAAGCAGGAGACGGTCGACCCGCTGAAGGGCCTCGTCTCCTTCGCCAAGTGGGGTCTCATCGGCTCGGTCCTCGTCGGCATCGGGGTCATCGAGCTGGTCGTCGTGGTCCTCCGCGTGGCGCAGGCCGAGGGCTCCACCGCCCTGGACGGTCGGTGGAGCTTCGTGCCCTACCTGATCACCCTCGTGGTGGCCACCGTCGTCCTCCTGCTCACCAGGCGGGCCATGTCGGCCCGCCAGGTCAAGGCGTGACCCCGGCGCCCGCGTCTCCGCCCGCCCCGACCCCCAGGGAACCCCTCTGATGCCACCAGCCGACGAGAAGATCAGCCGCGACGACATCGAGGCCAAGCTCCGGGAGATCCAGGGCGAGGTCGACGAGACCGCCGAGTCGGCCAAGGGCATGGCTCTCGCCGTCGGCGCCGCCCTGGCCGTGGGGGCGATCGTCATCGTCTTCATCCTCGGCAAGCGGCGGGGCAAGCGGAAGACCACCATCGTCGAGGTGCGTCGGTTCTAGGGCCGACGCGCAGGATCTGATCGTGCCCCGGAAGGTCACCCCCAGCCCCACCGGCGTGTGGAAGCTCGTCGCGCGCGTCCAGCGGATCGCGCTCTCCGAGGGTCTGCGGGGCAAGGGTGGCACCTGGGTGGCCGTGGGCGTCGGGGCCTGGGGGCTTCAACGCGTGCGATCCCTCGCCGGGAAGGAGGACGAGATCCTGCTGCGCGAGCCGATCGCGCCGGGCGAGACCATCACCATCACCAACGAGACGACGACGCGAGCCGAGGCTGACGAGCGGGCGAAGGCGGCCAAGAAGCAGGGCCGACGCCTGGAGCGCCAGGCCGACGACGCCGAGAAGGTGGCCCGCAAGGCCCGCAAGGAGCTCACGCGGGCCGGGCGCCGCCAGCTCGCGGCCCAGCAGGCCAAGGAGGCCGCCGTCGCCGCCCGGCGCGCCGAGCGGCGACGGGGCGGGAAGGGTCGGGGCGGTCGGCGTCGACGTCGGCGCGCCCGCTGAGCGCGCCGGC
>NZ_DATLXO010000179.1:0-1844 GCF_035575815.1 Iamia sp. | reverse complement strand
TGGCCTACGGGGCGCTGCTGCTCAGCGTGGCCACCGACATCGATCGAGCCACCAGCGACGCCCGCACCGGGCTGAACGCCACCCGCCGGGGTGACACCGACACCGCTCGCCGCAGCTTCGTCAGGGCGGAATCCTCGTTCGAGCGGACCAACAGCCGCATCAACGGTTGGTGGGCGGCGCCGGCCCGGGCCGTCCCGGTGCTCAGCCAGCACGCCCGGGCCCTCGGCTCATCGGCCGAGGAGGGCGTCCAGCTGTCTCGCACCGCGGGCGAGACGGTGGAGGCCGCCAACTACCAGGAGCTGCGCTCGACCGGGGGCCAGTTCGACATCGAGCGCATCTTGTCGGTGCGCGACCCGCTCGAGCGCACGGCCACATCGATCTCCTCGGCACAGCGTGCGATCGACGCCAACCGCACGCCGTGGCTGCTCGGCCCGCTGGCGAACGGCCTCGACGACCTCGGGGACGAGCTGACCCAGGCAGGTGGGGAAGCCGACCTGGCCCTCGACGCCGTGGAGGTCGCGCCCGCCCTCCTCGGCGCCGACGGCCCCCGCCACTACTTCGTCGCCTTCGTGACCCCCGCCGAGCTCCGTGGGTCGGGGGGCTTCATGGGGAGCTACGCCGAGATCAGCGCCACCGACGGCCGGCTGCGCCTCGAAGAGTCGGGGTCGGTCCAAGAACTGCGCCAAGCCCGCGGCGCGGTCCAGGTCACGGGCCCGCCGGACTACGTCCGTCGCTACGGGCAGTTCTCGGTCGGTGACTTCATCGGTGACTTCACCTTCTCTCCGCACTTCCCGTACGACGCCCAGGTGATCAGCGAGATCTACCCCCAGGCGGGGGGGCGGCCGGTCGACGGCGTGATCAGCATCGACCCCATCGCCCTCGCGGCCCTGTTGCGCTTCACCGGGCCCGTCGAGGTCGAAGGCTTCGGGCGCACCCTCAGCGCGGATGACGCGGCCAACTTCCTGCTCCGTGAGAACTACGCCCTCTTCCAAGACAGCGACGCCCAGAACGATGCCCTGGCCGAGCTGCTCGAGATCACCTTCGACCGCCTCACCACGGGCGACCTCCCTGGCCCCCGGCGGATCGGCGACATCCTCGGTCCCGCCACCGCCGAGGGCCGCATCCGCCTCTGGTCTCCGGACTCCAACGAGCAGGCGCTCTTCGGCCGACTGGGTGCCACCGGTGCCTTCCCCGAGCCCGCCCCTGATCGCGACTTCCTCACCGTGGCCAGCCAGAACTCGGGCAACAACAAGATCGACGTCTACCAGAGCCGCGACATCGACTACCGGGTGACGATCGACGACGAGGGCACGCTGCGGGCAACGGCCCGGGTCACGGTGCGCAACGATGCACCACTCGACCAGGGACTGCCTGACTACGTACTCGGTAACAGCCAGGACGACCCGCCGGGCACGAACCGGATGCTGCTCTCGGTGTACACGCCGCACGAGCTGGAGGGGGTCGCGGTCGATGGCGAGGCGACGGGGGTCGAATCCCAGACCGAAGCGGGTTACCGCGTCTACACCAAGCAGATCGTGGTGCCACCCGGCGGATCGGTCACCCTCGAGCTCGACCTGGTCGGCACGATGGACCTCGAGGGCGACTACCACCTCGACCTGGCTCCTCAGCCGACCGTCGTCTCGGACCAGCTGACCGTGCGCGCCGGTCGCAGCGATGCGCCCCCCACCACGGTGGAGCCCTTCGACATCGCCGGCCGCGACGAGCTGATCGTGGCCGAATGACCGTGACGAGCCCGTGAACAGATGCCCAGCGGGGCCTTGAATGCTGGACACAGGGGTCGATGGTGGACCATGATGCCCCAACCACACGGGGTCCCCCAGGAG
>NZ_DATLXO010000178.1:0-2024 GCF_035575815.1 Iamia sp. | reverse complement strand
CTCGCCCGCCGCGCCACTGCTGCCGGGCTTGTCGCCCCCACAGGCGCCGAGCACCAACACCAAAGGCACGAACAGAGCGAAGAAGCGGACAGACCGGCGACGAGCATCAAACACGAGAGAGCCCCCTGAGGGTTCCTAGGTCGGGACGGGTGCGAGACCCAAACGCCTCAGGTTCGAGGCGGGCGGCGATGTTCCTGCAATAACCCTGCGACCCTACTTCGTCACCACTCAGCCTGCCAGGATGCGCGCCGTGGAGTCCGACGACCGGGCGTGGTACGTGGCCTACGGATCGAACATGTGTCGCGACCGGCTCCTCGCCTACCTCGAAGGGACGGTGGCGCCGACCACCGCCGGACGGGCCGGCGGCGTGACCGAGGCCGGCAGCCGCAGCGCCCGCTACGGGCCCCACCGGGGGTGCGCCGATCCGACACCGCCAACGGCTGACCGCGCCCTCGAGCTCGCGCAACCGGTGAGGTTCCGGGGCCGTTCGCCCCGGTGGGGCGGGGGCGTCGCGTTCCTCGACCTCGACAGCCCAGAGGGGCCCCGCACCCCCGCCCGGGGCTGGCTCCTCACCGTCACCCAGGTGCTGGGCGTCGTTGGTCAGGAGTCCCGGCGGCCCGTCGACCCGCTGCGCTCGGTGCTCGAGGGCCTGGAAGTTGGTGAGACTGCGCCCCTCGGCGGCGGCTGGTACGACACGCTGCTGCGCCTCGACGACATCGACCGGCGGCCGGCGGTGACCGTGACGACCGCCCAGCCGCTCCCTGTCACCGAGCCGACCGCGGCCTACCTCGCCACCATCGCTGCCGGCCGGGCCGAGCGACCGGCCCTCCCGTCCGGCGACCGAGACGCGGACGGGCGGCGCGGGGTTCGAGGATCGCGCCGGTGAAGATCCGCGCTGGCACCGGCACCGGTCATCGCTCGACGAGGCCCCTGACTGGAAGGCCGACGGTTGAGGTGGCCGAGCCGCGGTTGACCCTCGAGACCTAGCGCCGGTCGCGGCGGGACCGCTTGCGGTCGTACATGTTCTGATCGGCTCGCCGCAGCAGCTCGTCGGCCCGCGCCCCGCGGCGGGCGACCGCGCAGCCCGCGCTCATCGTCACTGCGACGGTTCCGGTGGTCGTGACCATCGGCACATCGACCGCAGCGACCAGGGCGCCCATGGCCGCTTCGACCTCGGCCACCGAGTCGCGGATGGCGATGGCGATCAGCTCGTCGCCGCCCAGGCGGGCCGGCGTGTCGCCGTCTCGGAGCACGGACTCCATGCGGCGACCGACCTCGATCAGCACCTCGTCGCCGACGGCGTGGCCGTGGTCGTCGTTGACGGCCTTGAAGCCGTCGATGTCACAGAAGATCAGCCCCACGCAGGCGGTGGTCCCCACCGACGCGCGCGGTCGGGCGGCCCTCGAAGTTCCCGCCCGAGTTCCGCAGAGACGCGGTGGCGATGGTCCTCGATGAGGGCCGGTCGATCGCTGATGTCGCCCGTTCGGTCGGCGTGAACGCGGGCACGCTCGGGAACTGGGTCGGCCAGGAACGCATCGAGCGGGGCGAGCGTGACGGGCTCACCGTCGATGAGCGCTCCGACCTCGCCGAGCTGCGAGCGGAGAACGCGCAGCTGCGGATGGAACGAGATCTGCTCAAACGATCTCTGGCCTTCTGGATCAAGGAGACGTCGACACCGTGAAGCGCTTCGAGGGTGTCGATGACCAGAAGGCAGCCGGGTTCCCGGTGACCAGTGCGTGCGACGCAGCCGGCGTGTCCACGTCGGGCTACTACGACTGGTGCGAACGCCAGGCGGCGGGACCGACCGAACGTCAGCTGGCCGAGGCTGAGCTGGTGGCGTTGATGGGCCAGCTCTTCGACGACGCCGACGGGAACTACGGGGTGGGCGAGTTCCAACGGTCGGTGCACGGTCCCGGTCATGATGACCGGTGCTGTTGACGCCCACCGACCGTTGGAGACCACAGGATGCCAGGCGCGCCGTTGTCGCTGCCCGAACGCGAGGAGATCTCTGTCGCGTTGATCGA